>JAYUYE010000127.1:0-5436 GCA_043752985.1 Myxococcales bacterium | reverse complement strand
GAGTGTGGCGGCCGCATCCGGCGGGACCGCGAGCAGCGCGACGTCCGCGGCGATCGTGAGCGCTGCGTCCGTCGTGACGAACGTCCCGCTGCCCGTCCCGGTCAGCTCGGAGAACAGCTTGCCCGTCTGGCTATCGCTCGCGGCCGCGACGAGCTCGACCCCCGGGTGCTGCGCGAGCAGCTTGAGGAGCTCGACCCCCGAATAGCCGGCGGCCCCGAACAGCGCGACGCGCGCGTGCGACATGTGACCGTGAAGATATCAGGCATCGCGTTCAGGGGCGGTCAGCGGGCGCGTTTGATCGCGCGATCCATCTCCCGCTTGTCGTCGGCCTCACGCTTGGTCGCGCGCTTGTCGTGCTGCTTCTTGTGGGTGACCAGCGCGAGCTCGACCTTGACCTTGGCGCCCTTGAAGTAGAGGGACAGCGGAATCAGCGTGAAGCCCTTGAGCGAGGTCTTGTCGCCGAGCTTGTTGATCTCGTGCTTGTGCATCAGGAGCTTGCGAACGCGCGCGACCTCGTGGTTCCAGCGGTTCGCCTGGCCGTACTCGTTGATCTGGATCCCATGCAGCCACGCCTGGCCCTTGCGGATCTCGACGTAGCCGTCGGCCATGGTGACCTTGGCCTCGCGCAGGCTCTTCACCTCGGAGCCGACCAGCGAGATACCCGCCTCGATCCGATCGTGGATCAGGAAGTCGTGGGTCGCCTTGCGGTTGGTCGCGATGACCTTGAGGATTGCTTCGCCGGTCTTTGCCATCTACCACTCGCCGACATTGGGCATCGAAGTCCACGGTTCCGCGGGAGCCAGGGCCTGGCCACGCTGGAGGAGCTCGACGCTGATCAGATCCGGTGATCGCACGAATGCCATCCGGCCGTCGCGCGGTGGGCGACTGATCGTGTAGCCGGCGTCGATCAGGCGCTGGCACCTGGCGTAGATATCCTCGACCTCGTACGCGACGTGCCCGAAGTTGCGGCCACCGGCGTACGGCTCTGTCTGATCCCAGTTGTGCGTTAGCTCGATCTGCGGTGAGTCGGCGTCGGCCGTCTCGCCGAGGAACACGAGGGTGAAGCGGCCCTGCTCGTTGTCACGTCGGCGGAGCTCCCGCAGCCCCAGTCCGTCGCAGAAGAAGTGCAAGGCGGTGCGCAGCTCACGCACGCGGATCATCGTATGGAGGTAGCGCATGGCGCTGAGGTAGCAGATTTTGGGTATGGTGCGGGTCATGAGCAACGTCCTCGTCAACTTCCGCCTCAACCCCGACCGCCCGGTCCGATTGAAGTGGACCGCGACGGATGGCGTCCCCGGCGATGGCTACAAGGCGCAGATCACCGCGGTCAAGCTCGGCGGCACCACGCTGGAGATGGACAGCTCCGCGATCCTCGAGCAGACGGCGCCGGATCCGGCGGGCGGCATCGGCGCGTACATGGTC
Organism: Myxococcales bacterium; assembly: GCA_043752985.1. Lineage (GTDB taxonomy): Bacteria > Myxococcota_A > Polyangia > Haliangiales > Haliangiaceae > JABFXX01. The sequence continues at coordinate 4,014 of JAYUYE010000127.1, read as the reverse complement.
ACGTTCAACGGCATGGTTGGCTTCGCAGACGATCATCCCGACCGCAAGCACGTCGACAAGCTGACCGACGCGGAGATCGATTACGAGCTCGAGTTCGTCCACGACGACAACGGCCGGATCGCCGTCGAGGACGAGGACTACAAGATCCTCGAGCGACCGACCGCGATGGCGCACAAGATCAGCGGACGCTCACCCACCCATGCGTGACGACACGCCCAGCCGGACGGCGCAGTGGGTCGCGGCCGCCCGCGGCCTGGGGATGTTGCTGCCTCCGTACGTGCGGCTGGCCGAGGATCCGTACGGCGTGGCGTTCGCGTCGCCGCGGCTCGCGAAGCTGCTCGAGAACAGGTCGCCGCAGCCGCTGGCGCTGATTCCCGGCCTCAAGACGTGGATCGTCTACATGCAGGTCCGGACGCGCGTCATCGACGATGCGCTGCGTGCGTTCATCGCCGGCGGTGGCCGACAGGTCGTCCTGCTCGGCGCCGGCTTCGACTGCCGCGCGCTGCGGATGCCCGAGCTCGGCGAGGCGCAGGTGTTCGAGGTCGATCACCCCGCAACGCAGGGTCACAAGCTCGCCACGCTCGAGAAGCTCGACGTGATGTCGCCCGCGCACTACGTGACGTGGGACTTCGAGACGCGTCCTCTCGACGAGCTGCCGGAAGCGCTCGCGGAGTCCGGACACGACGGCTCGATCCCGACGTTCACGATCTGGGAAGGCGTCACGATGTACCTGACCGAGGCCGCGATCGATGCCTCGATCCGAGCGATCGCCGACTACAGCTCGCCCGGTTCGCAGCTCGCGATGACCTACTTCGCCAAGCACCGGCTGCGCAAGCCATCGCTCGCAACGCGCGTCGTTCAGGCGGCGGTCGCGCGGCTGGGCGAGCCGTGGACCTGGGGCTGGGCGCCCGACGACCTGCCCGACTACCTCGAGGAGCGCGGCTGGGATCTGATGCGCGACATCGCGGCGGCCGACGCGGCACGTGCGCTGTTGCCCGCGAACCTGGCATCCGCGATCAAGTCGGCGACCGATCGGCGCGTCGCGCTCGCGGTGATCCCCGAGTCGATCGCGATCGCTCAGCGCTAGAGCGATCGCCGGGCCAGGTAGGGTGCTCGCCCACATGAACGGGACCTGCTGCGCTGCCGGCCGGAGGTGTAGCGTGATCGGGTGAAGTTGTTCGCCGGTCTGTGCGCGGTGCTCGCCGCATGCTCGTTTCAGATCAACTCGAATCCCGCCGCGTCGGACGCCAACGTCGACGATGCGCCTGGGTCCGAGCCGCTGATGATCGACGCTCGACAGGATCCCGCCTGCGCGGCGCTGTGGATGTACACGGCATCGAACTTCGACCCGTGCGAGACGACCCACGTGATCCATCCATCGCTGTCGCTCGGCACGGGCAGCTACACGTTCACGCCAGCGACCGGCGTACTCGCACTCAATAACGTCACGGTCTCGACGTTGTCGGCCAGCGACACGTCTCCTGCCGTGCTCTCGCTCGCGGGTCTCCAGCTCGCGATCGGCACCACGCTGCGGATTACCGGGACCAAGGCACTCATCATCGCCGTTCACGGCGGCGCATCGATCAACGGCGTGATCAGCGTGTCGGCGGAAGGGATGAGCTCGGGTCCCGGCGGTGGGACGTGCGTCGCCGGTGCAGGCGGCAATGCGCTCGCCGGGCCGGCAAACTGGACCGCCGGGGGCGGGGGTGGCGGCGGCGGCTTCGGATCCTCGGGTGGGAGCGGCGGAACCGGCGATGTCGAGACGGGATACGCGAAGACGCCGGGCGGCACGGCGATCGCCGAGAACAACGACACGATGATTGTTCCGCTGAGCGGCGGCTGTTCCGGAGGTTCCGGTGGTGAGGAAGATCCGAGCTGCACTTCCCCTGGAACGCCTGGCCCGGGCGGCGGCGGAGCTGGTGCGCTCCAGATCTCGGTCCGCGATGACCTGACTCTCGGCGCGGCCGCTCGGCTCGCTGCGAACGGCGGCGGTGGGACCCGCGGCATCAACGGGCTGTACATCAGCGGTGGCCACGTCGGCGTCGGTGGTGGCGGAGGCGGCAGCGGTGGCGCGATCCTCGTCGAGGGACGAACGGTCTCGATCGCAGCGTCCGCTACGCTATGCGCGAACGGCGGATCCGGCGGCGGTGGCACTCACAACAATGAGGGTCCCGTCACCAACGGCGTCAACGGGGGGTGCGGACCTGCAGCCGCACCGGGTGGCCTCGGTGTCGCCGCATCGGGCGGCAACGGCGCGTTTGGCTCGACCGCCGCAGACGACGGCGAGAACGGCAGTCGACAGGACGACGGTGGGGGTGGCGGCGGCGGTGGAGTCGGTCGGATCCGTGTGCGCGCCGCGACGGGCGCACGCCCGCAAGGCTTTGGCTCGACACCTCCGGCTCTCGTCGACTGAGAGTGCGCAGCGCGTGCGGTACAATGCGCGCGTGACCGACGCCTTGATCGAGCTTCGCCGGATCGACTCGATGACCGTGCTGACGCTGTGCGCCGGCAAGGCGAACGCGTTCGACATTCCATTGCTCGAAGCGATGATCCGCGGCGTCGATGGAGCGCTCGCCGACGGTGCCGCTGCGATGATCGTCACCGGTGACGGTGCGAGCTTCTCGGGCGGGCTCGCGCTGCCCTCGTTGATCGATCTCGATCGCGACGGTGTGCGCACCCTGATCACGACGTTCAGCATCGCGATGCGGCGCGTGCTCGAGGCGCCGATTCCGGTGATCGCCGCGATCAACGGCAACGCGATCGCCGGCGGCTGCGTGCTCGCGCTGATGTGTGACGTGCGGATCATGATCGACGCAGGACCGAAGGCGCCGCCGAAGATCGGGCTCAACGAGGCGCAGCTCGGCCTCGGGCTACCAGCGGTCGTCATCGAGCTGGTGCGCGCACGGCTCCCGATGGCGGCGCACGTCCCGGTCACGCTCGAGGGTCGGTTGTTCGAACCCGACGAAGCGCGACAGATCGGGCTGATCGACGAGGTCGTGGCCACCTCGCGGCTCGAGTCACGCGTGATCGAGCGCGCAGCTGCACTCGCGACGGCGGCACCAGCCGCATACGCGCAGATCAAGCGCGCGTTGCTGCGCCCTGCTCTCGAGGCGATCGATCGCGTCGATGAGGCCGAGACCGAGGCGTGGCTCGATACCTGGTTCTCCCCCGAGGGCCAGCGCCGGATGCGGGCGACGGTCGCGCGGATCACGAAGCGGTGAACGCGAGATGAAGGTCATCGTCGTCGGTGGTGGGGTGTTCGGGTTGACCGCCGCGATCGAGCTCGCGACGCGCGGTCACGTCGTCACGCTCCTCGATCCGGGGCCGCTGCCGCATCCGCTCGCCGAGTCGACCGACATCAGCAAGGTCGTGCGGATCGACTACGGCGCCGACACCGACTACACGGAGCTTGGCGAGGCGGCACTCGAAGGCTGGCGGCTGTGGAACGCGGCGTGGCCTCGGCCCTTGTTCCACGAGACCGGCGTGACGTTCCTCTCGCGCATGCCGATGGAAGCCGGCAGCTTCGAGCACGATAGCTACGAGCTCCTCGTCTCGCGTGGTCATCCGCTGCAGCGCCTCAACGCCACCGACATCGCGTCGTGGTTCCCCGCGTATCGCGCCGGCGCGCTCGTCGACGGGTACTACAATCCGATCGGTGGCTGGGCCGAGTCGGGCGCGGTGATCGCGAAGCTCGTCGCCGAGGCGCGGATGGCGGGCGTGACGATCGTCGCGAACCGCGCCGTCGAGCGGATCACCGACACCGGCGTCGATGACCTCACGGCCGATCTCGTGGTCGTCTGTGCCGGCGCGTGGGTCTCCCAGCTCCTCCCCGAGCTCGTTTCCTCGATCGAACCGAACGGTCAGCCGATCTTCCACCTCCGGCCCTCCGATCGCTCGCTGTTCGAGGCCGCGCGGTTCCCGGTGTTCGGCGCCGACATCTCGCGCACCGGGTACTACGGGTTCCCGATCACCGGCGACGGCATCGTCAAGATCGCGAACCACGGCACCGGCGTC
>JAYUYE010000126.1:0-5437 GCA_043752985.1 Myxococcales bacterium | reverse complement strand
TGGCGTCACTCGGTCGGCGGCGTCGAATCGAGGATCTTCACCATGCTGTACTGGCCGGCGCGGTTCAGGTTCATCTGGACCTTGGCCGTCGAGCCGTCGGAGCCTTTCACGTTGCAGGTGAACTCCGCGCCTCGGGGACCCAATGGCACCTCGCGGTCGCACTCGACGTCCGTGAGCTTGCCATCCGTGGAGCTGGCCTTCAGATCCGCCGCAATCACCCGGCCATCGGCGACGGTCGGCCGCATGGCCATGTACGTCCCGCCGCCCGCGGCTACAGCGATGAACGCGAGGGTCGCGAGGTTGCTCATCGCCGTCGATGATACCGGATCTCTGCTACACACGGCTCGTGACCGACGATCGCAAGCCGAAGGCCCGCAAGCAGCGATTCGCCACCGACGCCGACATCGACATCAAGGGCGCCTACGAGCCCGGCGACGCCCCCCAGGCGCCGCCCGCCCCGGCCGGTCAGTTCCCCTACACACGCGGCGTCCAGTCGACGATGTACCGCGGCCAGCTGTGGACGATGCGGCAGTACGCCGGCTTCGGCACCGCCGCTGAATCCAACCGCCGCTACAAGTACCTCCTCGCCCAGGGCGGCAAGGGTCTCTCCGTCGCCTTCGATCTCCCGACCCAGATGGGCCGCGACTCCGACCACGCCGTGGCGCGCGGCGAGGTCGGGCGCGTCGGCGTCGCGATCGACTCGATCGAGGACATGCGGATCCTGTTCGGCGGCATCCAGCTCGCCGACGTCTCGACCTCGATGACGATCAACGCGACCGCCGCCACGCTCCTCGCGCTCTACATCGCCGTCGGCGAAGAACAGGGCACACCGGCGACAGCGCTGCGCGGAACGATCCAGAACGACATCCTCAAGGAGTACATCGCGCGCGGCACGTACATCTATCCGCCCGCCGGCTCGATGCGCCTCATCACCGACACGTTCACGTACTGCGCGGCCAACGTCCCGCAGTGGAACACAGTGTCGATCAGCGGTTATCACATCCGCGAGGCCGGCTCTGACGCCGTCCAGGAAGTCGCCTTCACGCTCGCGAACGGCATGGCCTACGTCCAGGCCGCGCTCGAAGCGGGTCTCGACGTCGACGACTTCGCCCCTCGCCTCTCCTTCTTCTTCAACGTCCACAACAACTTCATCGAGGAGATCGCGAAGTTCCGCGCTGCCCGCGGACTGTGGGCGGCGATCATGCGCGATCGATTCGGCGCGAAGAACCCGAAGAGCCAGATGCTCCGGTTCCACAGCCAGACCGCCGGCGTCACGCTCCAGGCGCAGCAGCCGCTCGTCAACATCGTGCGCGTCACGATCCAGGCGCTTGCCTCGGTGCTGGGCGGCACGCAGTCGCTGCACACGAACAGCTACGACGAGGCGCTGGGCCTCCCGACCGAGGAAGCCGCACGGATCGCGCTGCGTACGCAGCAGGTGATCGGCCACGAGTCCGGTGTCGCCGACTTCATCGATCCGTTCGCGGGGTCGTACGCAGTCGAGGCGCTGACCGCGGACATCACGAAGCGCGTCGAAGCCTACTTCGCCAAGATCGACGAGATCGGCGGCATGGTTCGCGCGATCGAGCAGGGCTTCCCGCAGCGCGAGATCGAGCGCCGCGCCTACGAGCACCAGCGCGCCGTCGAGAACAACGAGCGCATCGTGGTCGGCGTCAACGAGTACGTGATGGCCGAGGAATCCCCGATTCCGATCGGGACCGTCGATCCGGCTCTCGAGGCAGAGCAGGTCGCCCGCGTCCAGGCGCTCCGAGCCAGGCGCAATGCCGCGGAGACGACCCGAGCGTTGACTGCGCTCGACGATGCGGCAGGCGGTACGGGCAATCTCGTCGCGCCGATCGTCGGCGCGGTGCGCGCGTCGGCCACCGTCGGTGAGATCGCGGACGTGCTGCGCAAGCGGTTCGGCGAGTACCGCCCCGCGAGCTGAGCGAGCTCGGCGCACGACCGGTTGTTCGGGCATTGTCGCGAAGCCGACACCGATTCCGAACCTCTTCGGTTCAGGCGGCGAGCTCGACCGTGGGCGGCGAATGTCAGCTCACCCTCGTGGGTACGATCCTCAGATCGGCGAGGTCGCGTCGACGATCGGCGCGGCGACCGGAGTCTCGGCCTTCGGCTCCTCCACCTTCGTCTCGTCCACGACCTCGTCCGCCGCCTCGTCCATCACCTCGTCGGCCGGCATCTCCTCGCGCAGCTCGTACGCCTTCTCGACCGGCGCACTCTCCATCACGACGATGGTGTCGACGCCCTCGAGCCGCTTGCGGCTCGCCTTCGCCACAGAAGAGCCGAGCTTGCCGCCCTCCTCGTAGGCCGTACGCGCGTCATCGAGCTCGTCAACCTGCTCGAGTGCCGTGCCGAGGTTGTTGAACATGTAGCCCGTCGCGCCCGGGCGCTGCGTTGCTTCGGTGAGCGCGGCGACCGCCTTGCGGTAGTCCTTCCGCTCGAGATGGACGAAGCCGAGGTTGTTCCAGGCCCAGACGTTGTCGGGGTTGAGCTCGGTCGACTTCTCGAACGCCACGATCGCGTTCTCGTAGTTGAACCGCGCGAGCTCGGCGCGGCCGAGCGTGTTGAAGGCCTGGCTCGATTCGGGCGCGAGCTTGACGGCCTTGTTTGCAGCCTTGATCGCGCTGGCGCGCTCGCCGTTGGTGATGAACAGCCGCGCGAGCTCGATGTGTGGCTCGGACTTCTTCTTGTCGAGCGTGGCGGCCGCCTCGAACATCTCCTTGGCGCGCGACGTGTTGCCCTTCGCGGCGAGCTGCTTGCCGAGCTCGAGCGCATCGACGTAGACCGTCGGAATCGCGTTCGGTTCCTCGGCGGGAACGGCCGCCACCGGCTTCACCGGCTCGACGACAACAGGTGGGTCCTGTGGCGCGCGCTGAACGACCGGCGGCATCGCAACGGCGGTCGGCGTGGTGACATCGCCATCGCCACACGCAGCGAGGGGAATAACAACGAGAGCGAACAGAACGGCACGGAGTGACTTCATGGTGACCTCTTCTTCTGGTCACCAGATGAGCATCGGCCGTGCCACGCCGCGTTCGCAGGCGCTACGCGAGGTTGTGGGAGCGTGTGGGTGCGCGGACACGGAGCGCGTCCACGCGGCGAGACGCAACGCGGTTCAGAGGCCCGCGTGGCCCTTGATGTGGACCACGGCGTCGAGCTTGCCCGACGGCACTGGCTGGCCCTGCGTCACGACGAGCGTGGAACCGACGATGATGTTGAACGGCGTCTTGAAGGTGCTCATCGCGGCGATGAGATCCGCCTTGCCGGTGCCGGTGAACATGATCGGCGCGGGCGTGGTCACCGTCGTCATCGCGGGCACGGCCGGGATGGTTCCGATCGCCTTTGCGAGCGGATCGGTCGGCTCCATCACCGAGATCGGTGCGACGTAGATCGTCATCACCGGCGTCGCGACGTTGAGCGTATTGCTCGTGACCTCGTAGGTCACGCTGTCGAGCTCGACCTTGATCACAGGCTCGTCGTTGATCGACTTGAGCTCCGGCTTCTCCGTGAGGAGATCGATCGGCTGGTAGAGACTGACCTCGAGCGCGAGCTCGCAGCGCTGCGTGGTCGCGTTGCACGAGCCCGAACACTCATCCGGACCGCAGGCCGCCATCGCGCCGGTAGCGCAGATCGTCGGCATGTTCGCGCACGACGTGTTGAGGTACGTCATCGCGGCGTTTTGATCGACTTGCCACCCCGTGGCGTCGATCGTGAAGTTCTTGTCGGGCAACGTCAGATCGAAGTTCGTGACGTCGGAGTCGATGAGGCCGCAGCCCGTGCCCAGAAGCACGACCGCGGCCGCGCCCAAGCGGTTTCGTAAGTTAGTCATATTATTGAGCCTCTGCAAACTGACGATGCCTGGCCATAGTACCACCCGCTCGCCGAGCGTCCGCACTATCTGACACCGTCCCGATGTGCGAGTGACCGTCGCTACACTAGAGCGACGAGACGAGCTGCTCGGCGACCGTCCACGGATCACGCTGGCGCTCGCTCACAGCCTGAGCCATCTCATCGAGTCCGCCGCGCGCAGCCATCGCCGCAACCGCACGATCGGCCAGCAAAGCACGCACGAGCTCTGCGAGGTGAGCTGCCGCACGCGCGGTGGCACGCGGCGCCGCGGAGTCACCGGTCCACGCCCGCTCGCGGTGCGCCTCGACCGCAGCGGCGAGCTCCTTGATTCCGGATCCATCGGCGGTGCCACGCGTGGCGATCGTCCTCACGATCTCGACGTCCTTGCGCTCGCCGCTCGCCCGCAGATCGAGCATGTGCATGAGGTCACGCTCGGTGCGATCGGCCCCTTCGCGGTCCGCCTTGTTCACGACGAGCACGTCGGCGACCTCGAGCAGCCCACTCTTGATCGCCTGGATGTCGTCGCCGAGGCCGGGCACGGACACGACGACGGTCGTGTGCGCTGCCTTCATCACATCGACCTCGTCCTGGCCGACGCCAACCGTCTCGATCAAGATCCGCTGGAAGCCCATCGCGTCGAGGACGTACGTGATGTCGAACGTGGAGCGCGACAGGCCCCCGAGGTGACCGCGCGTCGCGAGGCTGCGGATGAAGACGTCCGGATCGAGCGCGTGGCGCTGCATCCGGATCCGATCGCCGAGAATGGCGCCACCCGAGAACGGCGACGTAGGATCGACGCAGACGACGCCGACCTTCTCGCCGAGCGAGCGGTAGTGCGAGATCAGCGAGTCGACGACGGTCGACTTTCCCGCACCGGGATTACCGGTGATGCCGACGAGGTACGCCTTGCCGGTGTGCGGGAACAGCGCCTTGAGCGACGCGAGCGCGGTGCCGCGGCGGTCATCGAGGTCGCGCATGAGGCGCGCGGCCGTGCGGACGTCGCCGGCGAGGATCGCGGAGATGTCAGGAGAGGTGTCGGTCACGGTTGAGCCTTGAACCGCTGCTCGGGGCCAGCGGGCGTATAGAGCTGGAGCGCGCGAACGGCGCTGGTGGCGGTGAACGCATGCTTCGTGTTCGCAGGGACCTGGATGACGCTGGTTGGAGTCACGGCCATCGCCACGCCGTTGATCGTCATCGTGCCGGAGCCCTCGAGGATGTAGAGCATCTCCGTCTCCTTCGCGTGAACGTGTTCGGGAATGCTCGCGCCTGCCTTGGTCGCGAGCACCGACGCCGACAGTGGCGCGTCGCCCTCGAGGAAGATCGTCGACGGACCGTACGTCTTTGCCTTCGCGGCCGGGAGGATCGTGGGGGCGAGCGCGCTACGCACGGCACCGACCGGCGGCGTGGGCAATGCGCCGGCGCGCGCCGAACCTTCCGGGCCACCTGGCACCATCACGAGCACGGCGTGCACGGCGTCCATGGTCGGCGCCTTGATCTCGCGAGCGCCGCCCTTGCGCATGTACACCATGTCGCCCGCGGCGACCGGCTTGCCGGAGATGGTGGCCGGGCCGAG
>JAYUYE010000125.1:0-5439 GCA_043752985.1 Myxococcales bacterium | reverse complement strand
GATCGAGGGCGCGCAGATCGCCGCGACGACGACCGGAAAGCCGCCGCCGGAACCCACGTCGATCACTCGCGCCAGGTCGGTGAGGTGCGGAATCAGGTGCAAGCTGTCGAGGATGTGGTCGTCGACATCGTGCGGCGACCGCGCGGCGGACAGGTTGATGCTCGCGTTCCACTTCGAGAACAGATCATTGAAACGACGTAGCTTTTCGGCAATCTCGCGCTCGAGACCGAGACCAGAAACCGCTTTGACGAGGCGCGTCATGAGTATGCTTCAATAATCAGTTGACTGGCTCTGGGGATCACCACGACACGGCCTGCTCGCTCGCCTAAGACCGACTCGATCGACGCTGCATAATCGACAAGCGTGCACGCGACCTTGCTCGGGGACAACGCGCTGACCAGCCGGATCGACACTCCCGGAGCGAGTCGGGGCAGGACACCGAGCCGGAATACCGACTCGTTGACCACGAGCAGGGGGCCGATCCCGTCTGGACATTCAGCCGCAAGCACGAGCGTGCCGCCGGGCTCGACGAGGTCCGCGCAGGCGGCGGCGATCTTCGCCGCTTGATACAGCGTCGCGGTCACGGGCAGCGCATCGGAGGCGATCACGATCGGTGCGCGCGGTGAGCGCACCGTGAACCACGAGCGGGCGAGATCGGCGCCGGCGCGAAATGCTCCACGCAGGTCGCCGGCGACTGCCGCGTGGAGCAGGCCGTCGGGTCCGCACACGCCATTGAGTAGAAATCCCGGAGTCGGCACCATCGCCACTGCCTCCTCTAGATCCTCGCGGCACGGATTCCCGTCGACGATTCCCGCCCGCGCGCCAGGTGCCGTCTTCAACGTGTGGTTCACGCGAATCGCGGCGGCCTCGCCGAGGCCAGGAAAGATCGCCTTCACGCCGGCCCCAAAGCCCGCGAAGTAGTGCGGGCGGATGCAGCCGGTCGCGATCACGAGATCGGCGTCGAGCACGCAGCGATGAATGCGCACCGGGGTTCCACGCCGGGTGACCCCGAGCTCGACGAGACCGTCGGCGTGATGGCCGTCGTGATTGAGCACGGTCGCCTCGATGTCCGGGAGGCCAAGTGGGGCGAGCGGGCTCGGGCCGTGGGTCCCGGTGGCAATCGCGATCGTCCACCGCACGGCTGGCAGGTGCCGGCGCAACGCCTCGAGGAGCTCTGAGCGGGGTTCCGTCCTCGTCGCGTCGCTGACGATCACGGTGACGCGGCTTCCGGCCGACACCAGCGCCGCCAGGGCAGGGCGCCCTATCGGAGCGGCCAGCGCGGCGTCGAGCAGCGCGGTCAGGGCCGGCGGTGGGGGCAACGGCCGGGGCTCGATGACCGTAGCGTCGCGTCCGGTCAGGTCCAGCCGATAAGGGGCGTGCCCATACGGAAGCTCGACCACGACGACAAGGTACGCTTCTGGCGACCGATCGGTTAGTTCGATACGATTCGGCTTTCTGACGACTGCGTTTCGCCCTTTGTCGAAGCAAAGCTTGCTCCTGGTTGATGGGGACACTCGCAGTCTGCGAGTGCTCGAGGTGTCGTTGCGCAAGGCCGGCTTCAGCGTCACGCCGGCGGCATCGGTCCAGGACGCGCTCGACAAGCTCGAGCTGCACGCGCCGGACCTCATCATCTCGGAGACGACGTTCCCCGATGGCGACGGCTTCGATCTCCGGCGCCGGATTCGCGCGAGCCCGGACTGGGCGGAGATCCCGTTCATCTTCCTGACCGCCGAAGCCGCGATCGAGAACAAGATCCGCGGGCTCGAGCTCGGCGTCGACGACTACCTGACCAAGCCGATCTACATCAAGGAGATCGTCACCCGGATCAATATCCTCCTTCAGAAGCGCCAGCGGCTGCGGTTCGAGGAGCGCAAGGACGGTCGGACGCGGTTCGCAGGACGCGTCGCGGACATGCCGGTTGTCGATGTCATCCAGACGATCGAGATCAGTCGCAAGTCGGGCGTGATCCAGTTCGTCGGCGAGCATGGCCGTCAGGCAGCGATCTATTTCCGCGACGGCAAGGTGATCGACGCGGAGGCTGGCACGCTTCAGGGCGAGGACGCCGTCTATCGCCTCCTGACCTGGAATGAAGGCGACTTCGAAGTCGTGTTCCGCACCGTGCGTCGCCGCGAGGTGATCCAGACCAGCTCGCAAGGCCTGCTGATGGAAGGTATGCGCCGCCTCGACGAGTGGTCGCGCTTGCTCGAGCAACTGCCACCGCTGACGCATCGGTTCGAGATCGATACGCCCGCACTCGCGGCGCGACTCGGTGAGATCCCCGACGACAACAACAAGATCCTGCGGCTGATCGACAGCAAGCGCAATCTGCTCGAGGTGATCGACGCATCGGACTTCGGGGACCTCGAGTGCCTGCAGGCCGTGTCGCGTTTGTTCTTCGAGGACATGCTGATCGATCTTGATCACGAGAAGCCTGCGAAGCGAGTGACCGGCAAGGCTGTGCCGCTCGTCGAGGTCGATGTGCCGACTCCGATCGAGGAGGTCGCATCGGGTCCAATCGCGATGAGTGGCGGCAATCGCCGCCTCAGTGACCGGATCGAAGCGTCGCCGATGACGGATACCCAGCCGGTGACGGACTCGCAGCTGCTGTCCGTCGAGTCGGCGCGGGTCGCGGCTGTGGAGCCCGAAATCCAGGAAGCGCCGGGACCGTTGACGGGAGGCTTCCGGCCGTCAGGCATGCAGCGGATCGACGACGCGATCGCCGCGGCGCAGGCGATCGATCCGTCGCTGTTCGAGGACGCGAAGCCGACCGACAGGATGGCGGCGGAGCCCGACTTCTCCACCGAAGCCCCTACCGTGAGCAACGGCGACCCGAGCGTCCCCGAGGCGATCTCGGACGAGCCGTCGCCGTCCGCGGCGCGCATCTCGAAAGCGACCCGATTGCCGGACACGACTCCGCCTGTGGGCCGCGATGACGTGGGCCTGCGCATGATCGGCTCGCTCGGCCGCGATCGCGCAGAGGCGTCGGGAGAGCTGATGCCGATCGGCGCGTCGCCCGCTCCGGTCACCGAGACCGCGCGCGAGCTGGTGACGATCATGCCTCGCCGGATCACGCGCGAGATGCAGGCCGTCCAGCCTCCCCCCGATACGATTCCGCCGGCAGTCATGCCAACGCCAGCTCCGCCGGTCGATCCGCCGCGCGAGCGCGTCTCCAGTCGTCAGCTCGACACCGATGGCTCGCGCGTCGTCAGTCGCGATCAGGGTCCGGGCGCCGGCGGCATCACGTTGATCGCAGTCGCCGCGGTGCTCGCGGCCATCGCTGTGTACTTCTGGGTCAGTCGCGACACCAAGCGGAAGGTGGCCGAGGTGCCGTCCGATGGTTCCGCGATCGTGATGGCGGAGCGCGATGCGTCGGACGTCCCCCCGGATGCAGGGACGCCGCTCGGCGATGCAGCCGTCGCGATTGCGGTGGTCGATGCCGGACCGACTCGCGTCGACGCGGCCGTGGCTTCGACGGTCGATGCCGGTGCGGATTCGACGAAGCAGGCCAAGGTGCTCTACACCCAGGCGCACGATGCAAATTCGGAGGGCGCCTACGCGAAGGCTCTCGAGCTCGCCGATGCATCGATCGCAGTGAAGTCCACGGCGCGTGGACACATCGTTCGCGCGCAGGCGCTGCAGCGGCTCGGTCGCGTCGACGACGCGCTGCGGTCACTCGATGTCGCGCAGCGGCTCGCGCCGAAGTACGCCACGGTCTACGAGGTGCGCGGCAACATCCTGTGGGCGCTGCGCCGCTGGGACGACGCGCACGACGCGTACAACAAGTACCTCGAAATCGATCAGGACTCGGATCATGCAGAGCAGATCCGGCAGCGGCTCGAAGAGCAGCGGTGATGCGCGTTCTCGGGCTGGAGAGCTCTTGCGACGAGACCGCCGCGGCGATCGTCGACGATGGGCGGATCGTTCGTGCGGATGTCGTTGCGTCGCAGAACGAGGTGCACGCGAAGTACGGCGGCGTCGTGCCGGAGCTTGCGGCGCGTTCGCACATCCTCAATGTCGTCCCTGTCGTTCAGGCCGCGCTCGATCAGGCGGGCTGTACGCTCGCCGAGATCGATGGAATCGCGGTCACGCATGCGCCCGGTCTGGTCGGGGCGCTGCTCGTTGGATTGCAGACGGCCAAGGCGATCGCGTGGGTCACCGGCAAGCCGCTCGTCGGCGTTCACCACCTCGAGGGTCACCTGTCCGCCGTCTATCTCGAGCCCGACCCGCCGCCGATGCCGCACCTCGCGCTGATCGTCTCCGGTGGTCACACGTCGCTCGTGCGGGTCAACGCGCACGCCGACGTCGTCGAGCTCGGCGCGACACGCGATGACGCTGCCGGCGAGGCGTTCGACAAGGGCGCGAAGCTGCTCGGGCTCGGCTATCCAGGTGGCTTCATGATCGATCGTCTCGCGCAGACCGGCGACGCGACGAAGCACGTGTTTCCGCGCGCCATGGTCGCGGCCTCGACCGGCGCCGAGTTCTCGTTTAGCGGCCTCAAGACGTCGCTCCTCCACTACGTTCGCGCGCATGGTGTGCCAGAGGGCCAGGCGCTTGCTGATCTGTGCGCGAGCTATCAGACCGCGATCGTCGAGGTGCTCGTCCGCAAGACGCGGCGGATCGCGCGGCGCGAACGGCTCGATCACGTCCAGGTCTGTGGCGGCGTCGCGGCGAACACGGGCCTGCGCGCGGGGCTGCGTGCGGCGGGCGCCGAGGACGGGTTTGTGGTCTACGTCCCCTCGCCTGCGCGCTGCACCGATAACGCGGCGATGATCGCGGCAGCCGGCTATCACCGCCTGGTGCGCGGCGATCGCGCGGCGCTCGATCTCGATGCCGTCCCCAGCGCGCCACTGCCGAGGCACGCGTGAGCGGCAGCACCGGTAACGGCGGCACCGGTAACGGCGGCACCGGCAACGGCAGCACCGGCAGCAACGGCAGTGGTCACGCGACGAAGACGCCGTCTGACCCGCTGAGATCGTCCGAGGCGTTTCCTGATGCCCGCGTGATCCTCGGGCGCTACGGCTTGCAGGCGAAGAAGTCGTTCGGCCAGAACTTCCTGATCTCGGATCGGGCCTTCCGCGCGATCGTGGACGCCACGGTGCGGTCCGACGAGGACTGGATCATCGAGATCGGTGCCGGGCTCGGTACGCTGACCGCCCGGCTCGCAGAGCGGGTGACTGCCGGTAAGGTGATCGCACTCGAGCACGATCCCGACATGGTCAAGGTCCTGCGGACCGAGCTTGCGGGCGTCGATAACGTCGACATCGAGCAGGTCGATGCACTGCGCTACGATCTGAAGATGGCGGCGAAGTGGCGCGGCGATCCGATCTCGGTGTGCGGGAACCTGCCGTATCACATCGCCTCGCAGCTGCTGTTCAAGATCATCGACGCACGCGCGGCGGTGACTCATGCCGTCGTCATGATCCAGAAGGAGATGGCGGA
>JAYUYE010000124.1:0-5441 GCA_043752985.1 Myxococcales bacterium | reverse complement strand
TGATCGATCACCGGGTAGAGAAAGCCGTAGCCGACCTGCGCCAGGATAACTACCGCGAGGCCGCCCCACATCCCGCGCTTCCACGCCTGCTTGTAGTGTTGGCGATGCCACGTCAGCTCGATGAACACCGCGCCGAGCAGACCGAACAGCGCGCCCGACGCACCCGCGGAGATCCCTGCGGCAGAGGCGAGATAGCTCGCGACCGCGCCCGCGAACCCGGCGACCCCGAACAGGGCGAGCGTACGCGACGTGCCGAACAGCTCCTCGGCGACCCGACCGACGAACCACATCCCGATCACGTTGACGAGCAAGTGCATCCCGCCGACGTGGACGAACACGCAGGTGAAGATTCGCCACCACTCCCCGCCATCGACGAGGCCACGGACGAGCGCACCCGATCGCGTGAGCACACCGACGTCACTCGTCGAACCGACGAACACCGTGATCGCGCCGGCAACCGCCAGCAGCGTGGCGGTGATGCCCCACGTCGCGAGCGGACGCGGCTGGCGCGGGATCCTGACCTGCGCGGGGAGCGGAGCTGCCTCGACGCGCGCGACGATCGCGTTCGCTTCCTCCGACAGCTTGACCGGGATGCCATCGGCCGCGGCGAGCTTCGCGAGCGCCTGATCGATCATGTCGCGCGGCCGCCCCCGCGAGCGGCCACGGGCCTTCTGGTACGCCGCCGTCGCTGCGGCGCGATCGCCGCGCTGCTGATGCGCGACCGCGAGCCAGTAGGTCCGCGCCGCGGGGCTCATATGGCGCGCCTGGCGCGGCTCGACGAGCTGTTCGACCGCTGCGGTCCGTCCCGCGAGCGCGAGGAACATCAAGCGTGCGCGATGGATCCACACCGCCGCATCCTCCCGGCCCTCGCAGACATCCTCGAGCTTCGCGAGCATGCGCGCCGCGCGATCGAGATTGCCGGTGCGCCCGTACGCGCCGAGGAGCTCGACCCACACCGGCGGCGCGATGCCGAGCGCACGGCGCAGCGAGGTCGGCGGCGCTGCATCGGGATCCACCGGCCGCGGAGTCGTCTCCTGCGCGGCACCGAACAGGTTGGCCTCGGCGTGTGCGATCGCATCGGACCACCGATACGCGGCGAGGTAGAGCATCGCGATCCGCTCGTCGATCGCGAGGCGAGCTTCGGGCTGTGCGCGATCTTTAGCGGCCGTCAACGCATCGACGGTCTGTTCGATGTGACCGTCGCGGATCTCCTTCATCGCGCCGATCAGCGCCTTCTCGTCGGCGACGCCGGAACCAGGCGCGAGGAGCTCGGCGATGTCGAGCAGGCGGGTCGCCACACCGAGCCGTTCGGCCGCCGCGAACCTCCGCGCGAGTGCGCGAACGAGCGGGCCGACCAGCAGCAAGCAGGTGCCGGCGCCGACGCCGATCGCGCCCGCGACGCCCATCCAGGGCGCGCTCTCGTAGCGATGCGCATACAGACCGATCGCGCAGAGCAGCGCGGCGGCGAGTTGCATGATCCCGAAAGTCGGCGTGCCGTGCGGCTGCCGACGGACGAAGAACTGTCCCCAGTACGCACCCGCGACGACGACGGAGATCAGCGCCAGCTCGTAGTACATGTCAGCCGGTCGTCTCGACGAAGGCGCCCATGGTTCGGAACTTCTGGTAGCGCTTGTCGAGCAACTCGGTTGTCGACATCTCGGTGAGCTCGCGGAGGTGCTTCTTGAGCGAGGCGCGCAGCTTTCCGGCCGTCAGCGCGGCATTGCGGTGCGCACCACCGGCAGCCTCTGGAATGATCTCGTCGCAGATTCCGAGCGACATCAGGTCCGGCGCGGTCAGCTTGAGCTGCGCTGCCGCCTCGCCGATCTTCGTGGGGTCGCGCCACAGGATCGACGCGCAGCCCTCGGGCGAGATCACCGAATAGATCGAGTACTCGAGCATCAGGATCCGATCGGTGACGCCGAGTGCGAGGGCGCCACCGGAGCCGCCCTCGCCGATCACGACGGAGATCATCGGGCAGTCGAGGCTCGCCATCACCTGCAGCGCCTTCGCGATCGCCTCCGCCTGACCGCGCTCCTCGGCGCCGAGGCCGGGATACGCGCCCGGCGTATCGATGAAGCACAGGATCGGTCGGCGGAACCGCGACGCGAGGCGCATGAGGCGCGTCGCCTTGCGATAGCCCTCCGGCCGCGCCATGCCGAAGTTCCGCAACATGTTGTCCTTGGTGTTGCGGCCCTTCTGATGGCCGAGGATCAACACCTCCCACTCATCGAACGTCGCCATGCCGCCGATGATCGCGGGGTCGTCACGGAAGCTGCGATCGCCGTGCAGCTCGACGAAGTCGTCCATGAGCAGGCCGATGTAGTCCATCAGGAACGGCCGGCCTGGATGGCGCGCGAGCTGGACCTTCTGCTGCGCGGTCAGATCCGCGAAGACTTCCTTCTGGAGCTTGCGCGCCTTGGACTCGAGACGACGGATCTCGTTCGAGAAGTCGACCGTCTGGGTCGACAGGCCGCGGAGCTCGCTGATCTTCTTCTCGAGGTCGATGATCGGACGCTCGAATTCGAGGATCATGCGATCCGAGATTTGTGCTGGTTCGGTCGACACCTACGGCCCGTCTAGGTACCGCTCCAGGTCAGCGAGGTCAACGGCGGCGGGGCTCGCGGACCACGCCACCTCGCTCGCACCTGATGACGAGGCCCGGTACCAGGACAGCTGCCGGCGGGCGTAATGCCGTGAATTCCTTTTGATCAGCTCGATCGCGCGCTCCCGATCGACCGCCCCGTCCCGGACGTCGTGGAGCTCGGCGTAACCGATCGCCTGCTGCGAGCGCAGCGGAGGGCGGTAGCCCTGCTGTCTGAGGGCGTCGACCTCGGCCTCGAGGCCGGCCGCGAGCATGGCATCGACCCGGGCATCGATCGCCCGGTAAAGGTCCTCGCGCTCGGGGGCGAGCCCGACGATCCGCACCGGATAGCGCGAGGGCATCGACTTGTGATCGTGCCGCGCCTGGTGCGCCGACATCGGCTCGCCGGTGATCCGGAACACCTCGAGCGCGCGGATCACGCGCTTCGTATCGTGCCAGTCGATCTTGGCGGCCGCGACCGGATCGATCCGCAAGAGCTCGGCATGGAGCGCTTCCCCACCGTCGCGCCCTGCACGTGCAGTCAGCTCGGCACGCACCTCGGGCGATGCCGGCGGGCCATCGAACAGCCCGAGCAACAGCGCGCGGACGTAGAGACCGGTGCCACCGCACACGATCACCGCCTTGGCCCGCGCAGCGACCTCCAAAATCGCCGCATCCGCGAGCTCGATGAACCGCGCTGCTGTCATCTCTTCGTCGGGGCGGACGACATCGAGCAGGTGATGCGGCACGCGCGCGCGCTCCTCGCCGCTCGCCTTCCCGGTCCCGATATCCATCCCGACATAGACCTGCTGAGAGTCGGCGGAGATGACCTCGCCGCCGACCCGTGCCGCGAGATCGAGCGACAGCCGCGTCTTTCCGGCACCCGTGGGGCCGACGATGACGACAAGACGGGGCGGCAAAGCGTCGACAGTGTAGCGCTAGCGACCGAACCGGCGCGCGATCTCGGCGAGCGGCAGGCGCAGCAGGATCGGTCGACCGTGCGGACCACGGTCCGCGTGCGCGACACCATCGAGTGCCCGCAGCAAGGCCTCAGCCTCGCTCGGCGACAACCGATCGCCGGCGCGGACAACCGAGTGACAGGCGATCTCCGCGAGCATGGCATCGAGGCGTTCTTCCTCGCTCGGCGCGCCATCGGCGCTCCACTCCGCGAGCAGCTTGGTGAGCAGCTGTGCCGGATCGCCGTGGCGGATTCCCGCGGGGACTGCCTTCACGGCGAGCGTGGTCCTCCCGAATCCTTCGACTTCGAACCCGACGTGCGCCAAAAGCTCTGCCGCGCGACCGACCAGCTCGACTTCGGCGGCGGTGACCTCGATCGTCATCGGGAACAACAGCTTCTGGCTCGTGACATCGCGATCGGTGGAGCGCGCACGCAACCGCTCGAGCTCGACGCGCTCGTGCGCCGAGTGCTGATCGATGAGTACGAGCTCGCCACCGCCGTCGCACACGAGGTAGGTCAGATCGAGCTGGCCGAGGAACCGCAGCGTGGAGAAGAAGCCGCTCGCCGGCACGGGCCCGGAGCCCTCGGCCACGGCTGCCTCGTCGTTCGCGGGAGACGGCGACCACGCGGCATCCTCGCGGCGCGCCGACTCGCGTGCTTCCTGGCCCTCGGCCGCGCGCGCGGCGCGAACCTGAGATTGGACCTGCGCGGCCCACGCCCTCGACTCCGACGAGCTCGTCGTCGAGCGGTCGAACGACAGCCTGGGCTGCGTCGAGCGTTCGCGCATCTGCGCCGCGTAGCGGGCCGACAGCGCCGTTGCACCCGGCCCTGCGAACTCGAGTCGCGGCGGCGCGACACTCGCCATCACGCTCATCTGGC
This sequence comes from Myxococcales bacterium, assembly GCA_043752985.1. Lineage (GTDB taxonomy): Bacteria > Myxococcota_A > Polyangia > Haliangiales > Haliangiaceae > JABFXX01. Next base: position 1,023 of record JAYUYE010000124.1, on the reverse strand, counting down.
TCGGCCCGGCCGCGCCGAGCTCGGAGCGCCAAGGCGCCGCGGCAACGCCAGCCTGCACGATGTGACGGACCGCTGCCGCGACCTCGGTGGCCTCCGCGAACCGGACCTCGAGCTTCTGTGGATGGACGTTGACGTCGACCGCACCGGCCGGGACATCGACGTGGACGATCGCGATCGGATATCGCCCTCGTGGCACCAGCTCGCCGTAGCCCATCGCGACCGCGTGGAGCAGACCGCGGTCGCGGATCGGGCGCAGGCCGACGAACAGCTGGACCCCACGCGCGGTTGCCTGCGCGAGCTCGGGCGCACCGAGGTACGCGGTGACGCGAACCCCCGCTTCCTCGCCGGAGATTGCGACGAGCCGCGCTGCGATCCGCGGCCCGAGCAGCGCCTGCGCACGTGCGAACCCATCGCGATCGGGCGGGGTCTCGAGAGCCGTGCGTCCGTTGTGGCGGAGCCGGATGTGGAGCCTCGGGTGTGCCATCGCGACCTTGCCGACGAGCTCCGTGATGTACGACGCCTCGGTCGCCTCGCCCTTGAGGAACTTGAGCCGCGCCGGGAGGTTGAACAGCAGGTCCGCGACCTCGATCGTGGTGCCGACGGGCGCGCCGACCTCGCTGACCTCGAGGACGCGCGACGCCTCGATCACGATCCGGGTCGCGGCGAGATCGTCTTCGCGCCGAGTCGTCAGGGTCATCCGCGACACGCTGGCAATCGATGGCAGCGCCTCGCCGCGAAAGCCCATGCTGGTCAGGGCCCACAGATCGTCGACGGAGCGGATCTTCGACGTGGCGTGGCGCTCGAGGGCGAGCAACGCGCTGGCCGGGCTCATCCCGCAGCCATCGTCGCAGACACGGATCAGGGAGCGGCCACCAGCGGTGGTCTCGACGATGATCGTCCGGGCTCCAGCGTCGATCGCGTTGTCGACCAGCTCCTTGACGACCGACGCCGGCCTCTCGATCACCTCACCCGCGGCGATCTGGTCGACCACCTCCGACGGCAACACCGCGATCACGGGCTCCA
>JAYUYE010000123.1:0-12543 GCA_043752985.1 Myxococcales bacterium | reverse complement strand
CGCCGAACCGCGCGGATGCGATGCGCGCCGAGCCGATCGAGCCGCTCGGCGAGGATCGGCTGTCGCTGCACTGGAAGTTCGTCACCGCCGATCGCCTGACCGAGGTCGAGCCGCAGGAGTTCGCGGCGGCGACGGTGTACTCGGACACGCTGTACATCGGATCCGCCAATGGCTGGTTCCATGCGCTGCGCGCGGCCAACGGCGCGGTGCGCTGGCGCAAGCAGATCGGATCCGTCTCGAGTGCTCCACTCGTGCTCGGCACCACGCTGTTCGTCGGGACCAACGACGGCACGCTGATCTGCCTCGATGCGCAGACCGGGGTCGAGAAGTGGCGCTACCAGAGCCGCGGTCCGATCCAGCAGCAGCCGTCCGCCACCGCCGATCTGATCGTGTTCTCGAACGAGGCCGATCAGGTGATCGCGGTCGACTCGATCACCGGCAAGTTCAAGTGGCAATACAAGGGCGAGACCCCCGAGGAGTACACGCTCCGCGGTCACGCCGGCGTCACCGCCGATGGCGAGCTGGTCTACACCGGCTTCTCGAACGGCACGCTCGCGGCGCTGCGCCGTGACACTGGATCGATCGCCTGGTCGACCTCGCTCAAAGGTGACGCCGATCGGTTCATGGACGTCGACGCCACCCCGCTGATCCTCGGCGACACTCTCTATGCGTCGTCGTCGTCAGGCGGCGTGTACGCGATCGACAAGCTGACCGGCCTCGTGAAGTGGCGCGTGCCGTTCTGGGACGCGACGATTCCGAGCACGTCCGGTAACGTCGGCGGGCTCGCGTCCGATGGCAAGCTGCTCTACGTCAGCGTCGCCGACCTCGGCACCTACGCGATCGACCTCGGCGGCAACGTGATCTGGCGCGTCGGCGCGCGTGGCGGCGGTGAGCCGGCGGTGCCCGTGATCTCCGGTGATCTGCTGGTCTACTCGCTCGCGAAGGACGGCATGTTCATCGCGGACCGCCGGACTGGCGCGACACTCGAGTACTTCGATCCCGGTGATGGTGTGTCGGCTCCGCCGACGATCACGTCCGATGGTCGGCTCTACGTGATGTCGAACCGCGGCATCCTGTACGCGTTCGATCTGGATTAGAGCGGGTCGACGAACGGCAGGCCGGGCCGCGCGATCAGGTAGCCCTGCAGCAGGTCGCAGCCGAGGTCGACGAGGACCTTGGCCTCGGCATCCGTCTCGACTCCTTCACCGATCACCGTGATGCCCTGGTCGCGGCACAGATCCGTGACGCTCTTGATCAGCCGCTGCTTCATCGGGTGCTGATCGACGTCCCGCACGAGCGACATGTCGAGCTTGACGAAGTCGCAGTCGAGCAGCGTGAACGTACCCATGCGTGCGTGACCGCCACCGAGATCATCGATCGCGATCTTGAAGCCGAGCTCGCGCAGCTCGGCGACTCGATAGCGCAGATCGATCTCGCCCTCGAGCGACGTCCGCTCCGTGATCTCGAGGATGACGCGCGACGCGACCTTCGACAGCGGCGCGAACGCGCTCGTCAGCTGCTTGTCGAATAGGTCGAGCAGGTGCAGGTTGATGAACACGACCCCGCGCTCGGGGGGCGCCTGCGCGATGACCTTTGCCGACTGCGCGCGCACGGCGCGACCGAGCGCTGGAATCTTTTCGAGTCGCTCGGCGGCGTCGAGGATCGCACCCGGGTGAGGGAGCGACTTGTCGGTCGATCGCAAGAGCGCTTCGTAGCCGAACCGTGCGCGCGTCTTCGCGTGGACGATCGGCTGAAAGTGCATCGTCATTGCCGCGAGGCAACGGGTCAGCTTGTCCTCGAGCTCGCGCAGTTGCAGCGCAGCGTCGCTGCCTTCATAGAGCGCGTTCGGGTTGGTGCCCTTGCCGAGCGGCGCCTCGATCGGCTGTCCAGCTTCGGCGGACTGCGAGGCGCCTGGTAGCGGCGGTGTCCGCGGAGAGAGTGGACGGTTCGAGGACAACCCGCCCATCGTAACCGTGCCATCTCGACGATTCCAAGACTGTTCGGTCGAGCAAATCGCGCCAGCTGTGGCGGGGAATGTAAGAGAGCTCGCCCTAGCAGAGCCGGCGTAGGTGCTCGCGGAACTCGGCAACGACCAGCGATGCCGGGTGCTTGTCGAGCTCGCTGTTGATCAGATCATCGACGATCGGAAGATCCAGGACGAGGCGGTACAGCATCATGCACGCGCGCGGCGACAGCGGAACGAACCGGGCCTCGCCGTAGAGCACGACGTTGGACGAGGCGGGCGTCGACCACGAGATGCCGAGCGTGCTCGGGTCGTACTTGTACTCGAGGGTGTAGCCGAGCGACCCACGCTCGAGCTTGCGGGTGAACGCGACCTTCTCGGGACGGCCTTCGAGGGTGCGTCGGACCACGCGGGCGGCCTGGACGATCGGGAGCCAGCGTGGGACCTCCACGGCATCCGCGAATACCTCGTACGCGACGCCGGCGCCGACCGTCAGGGTCGTCGAGACCTCGCTGGTAAGTGGGGAGACCGGAGGGGCAGCAAACGCGAGTGCGGAAACCATGGCAGGTACGTCCTTGTTGAGCTGCCTTACCCATGAGCAACCGCTAGACCAGCTCGAGCCGACCAGGTTACAGGGGGTTGAACGTGCTTCTGTCCGGTAGACCCGACCACCCGAGTTGCCGCTGAGCAAGATCGGTGTCCGCTAACTCCTGACCCCACACTGGGGTTGGCAGTCCGCGCATGACCACGTCCACCGCGGCGGGCTGCCGAGCTGGTAGCAGGAGATCGCTCCCTGGCAGCGCCGGCAGGGCTTCCCGCTGCGGCTGTACACGAAGTAGCGATCGTCACCTGGGACGTCTCCCGACAGGCGCTCGCGCGTCGTCCGCATGCCCGCGCCGGGCTGAACATTTTCGACCATCAGCTCGCGCGCCGTCGTGTACAGGGCCTCGAGCCGGCCGAGGTCGAGATCGCCGGTCCGGGTGCGTGGATCGATCCCGCGCAGGAACAGCACCTCGCACTTGTAGACGTTGCCGATGCCCGACGCGATCCGCTGGTCGAGCAAGACGTCTGCGATCGTGCGCGTGGAGTGGACCGCTGCGCGCTCTGCCGCGAGCCGGCTATCGAAGTCGTCGGTGAGGAGATCCGGCCCCAGCGACGAGATCGCGTGGCCGTGGAGCGGCGCGCGCCGATCCGAGATCTCCACCGTGCGTGCTCCGATCCACAGGTGGACGTCTGTCGTGGTGACGAGCGCCACGCTGACGCGCCCCGGCGACATCCTGGCGACCATCGCCTCGCCCTCGCGGCGCGGGTACGAACGCTGGCGGCCGTACATTCCGAGGTGCATCCGGAGATACGAGCCGGTGTCGAGGTCGATCACGAGGTGCTTGCCGACCGCGGTGACGGCGGTGACCGTGGAGCCCGTGATCTGGCGCGTCAGGCCCTGCGTCGTGACGCGTTCGAGCACCTGGCCAACCAGGCGAGGTCCGAGCTTCACCGCGATGCGGTGGATCGTGTCGCCCTCGGGCATGGTCGACTATGGCGCAGGTCGCGCGTCACGGCACGGGCGGCGGTTCGAGCACGTAGAGGTCCGACGCATCCGAGTTCGTAGAGTAGGTGACCGTCTCGCCCGTCGCATCGAGCGCGACGGCGTAGTAGACGGGCCGCTGCTCGGGAGCGATCCGCGTCCACCCGGTGCGGGTACCGGTCGCAACGTCGATCAGGTCGACCTCGATCGTGTCGTTCGCGAGGTGCATGACGAAGACGGCTGCGCCGTCAGCCGTGAAGCTCAGCGGCACCTCGGCGGCCGGGCCGCTGATCGCCCGCGCGGCGCCACCGGCGAGCGAGACCAGCTCGATGCCGCCTGCAGGCGCGGTGACAGCAACGGTCTGGCCGTCGGGCGAGATCGCGGAGGAGCTTCCACGCGCAGGTCCGACGGCGACCTGCGTCGCTTTCTCGAGGTCGATCCGCCACAGCTTCGGCTCTGCCTCGCCGTCGCGCACCAGCACAAAGCGGCCAGACCACGAGATCGCAACACGGCCACTCGTGTCGAGGCTCTTGATCGGCCCGAGGGGGATCTCCGTCGGGGTGCCGACGCCGGTCGGGATCCTCCGGAGGGACGTCGGGCCGGCGATCGCGATCGCCGCGCTAGCGTCGGGCAGGAGTGCGAGGAAGTAGCTGTTCGCGATCAGCGCGGGTGGCTGATCGCCGCGCTTCAAGAACTGCGCGTAGCCGTTGTGATTCTGTCCCGTACCAGCCGCCTCGACGAACGCGATCGCCGTACCGTCGGCCGACACCGACTCGATCTCGCTCGAGTCGAACCAGCCGACCTCGCGATACGGCCCACCGAGCGGGCCGGTGAACATCTTGAGTCGAACGTCGGACGGCGCGACGAGGATCTTGCCGGCACGGACATCGGCGAGAACGAGCCGCGTGTCCCCGCGCAACACGACGCGCTCCTTGCCGGCGCGGTCAAGACCCATCATCACCGGGCCGTTCGAGAACCAGATCTCCTCGCCATCGGGCGACCACGCAACGCCTTCGATGCCGGCCTGCGGACTCGACGCGAGCAGCTGAGTGCCAGTCACATCGATGACGAGCACGCGACCGCGCGAGTCCTGGCTCGCAGGGTGGTCGACAAAGGCGAACCGGTCGCCCTTCGGCGACGCGCGGAGAAAATCGAGCTTGCCGGTCGTGCGGGACACGATCGCCTTGCCGATCGGGTACTCGAGCGCGCGACCACCACGGATCACGGCGAGCTCGTCTCCGGTTGGCAGCCAGGTCGCGTCGGTGATGCGGTCGGCGACGGCACGCGGTCCCGAGCCCTCGAGCACCCGCGCGAGCGTGCCGCCCGCATCGACGTCACCGACGATCACCGCGAGCTCGCTCTTCGCCGAGATGCCGACCAGCCGGCCATCGATCTGGAGCGCCGACATCGAGGGATTCGCGAGCTGAGACCGGACCACCTGCTCGCGGCCGTCGCGCCGGGTGGAGTAGAGGACGCTGCCGCCATCGGGCGAGAACCGGGCGTGCCACACCGACTGCGTGTGATAGGTGACGCGCCGGTACGCCGGTCCACCTTCGACGAGCGACGGCCAGCGTGGCGTGACCTGCGCGGGCGCGGTCGTGATGCGGGTGGTGGTCGTGCGCCGACCGATCAGGACACCGGTCAGCAGGGCGGCCACCCCGACGAGCGCGGCGAGCCCGGCCCAGCGCAGCCGCGACGGTGCGAGGACCCCGGGAGCTGGATCTCGGATCGTGCGCGCCGACTGCCGCGGGTCGGGCTCGATCGAGACCTTCGAGATCCGCGCGACAGGATCGGTCGACGCATCGAGCTCGTCGAGCGCGAACGCGAGATCGATCGCGGACTGGAACCGCGCATCGGGCCGCTTCTCGAGGCAGCGCAGCACCACGCGGGCGAGCGCCTTGGTTGCACCCTTCGGCGGCTCGGCCGGCGTCTTCAGGATCGCGTACGACTCTTCGACCGCGCTGTCGGATGCGAACGCGCGCCGGCCAGCGATCATCTCGTAGAGCACGACGCCGAGCGCGAAGATGTCGGTCCGCTCGTCGATCGAACCGGCGTCGAGCTGCTCGGGCGCCATGTAGCCGGGCGTGCCCACCACCATGCCGGTGTCCGCCGTGGTCGGGGTCACCGTGGGCGAGTGCGCGATGTCGTCGGTGCCGTCGCCCGTGACCGCCGCCATCTCGACGCTCGCGCGCCGCAGCTTCGCGATTCCGAAGTCGAGGATCTTGGTGCGACCCTCGGTGGTCAGGAAGATGTTGTCGGGTTTGACGTCGCGATGAATGACGCCTGCGTCGTGCGCAGCGGCGAGCCCACGGGCGACATCGGCACCGATCTGGATCGCCTCGCGCAGACGCAGCGGCCCGCGCGACAGCCGCGCACGCAGCGATTCCCCGTCGAGCATCTCGGTGACAAGAAACGGCACGCCATCGTGGTCGCCGACGTCGTGGAGCGTCAAAAGATTCGGGTGATTGAGCGCGCCGATCGTGCGGGCCTCGCGTTCGAACCGACGGAAGTGTTCGCCACGCGCGTGCGGCAGGACCTTGATCGCGACCTTGCGGCCGAGGCGCGAATCGTCGGCGCGGTAGACGACACCCATTCCACCCGCACCGATCGCGTGCTCGATCTCGTACGGCCCGAGCCGGGTGCCGGCAGCGATCTTCATTCCCGGCGCCCAGTCTACCCCTCTGGCGAGGGGTTCGCGGCGGTCGTGAACACTCCTTTGGCCATCAGCGAGCGCTCGCGGGCCGCCCGCTCGGCATAGATCCTCGCACGAGTCGCGCGGATCGCCCGATCCGACGGTAGCGCCGTCGCGGCAAACTCGATCAGGTGCGCGGCCAGCGCGAGGTCACCCGCGGCGGCCAGCTCGTCGGCGCGCGCGGCCAGCCTGGCAGCCCCGCCGGCGAGAGCGCTCAGCTCACGGGCCAGCTCGACCTCGCGGGCCGGCTTGAGGTGCGCCGGGTTGCCGTCCCACCAGCCGCCATAGAGCCGATACAGGTTGCGGACGATGAACTCCGGCTCGTCGTAGACCGGCGACAGGTACGGCCGGGTGAGGAGCTCCGGCGGTGCGCGCACGGAGCCGAGCACCTCGTCGAGCCGCGCGCCGCGGTTCATCAACGCGATCACCTGACCGACGAGCGACTCGAGAAAGCTCGCCGTGTCATCGAGCGCGCGGTGCACGGCAGCGGCGCCCCAGATCGGGACGCCGTGCCCGGGGCACAGCACCTCGCTACCGAGCGCGTCCATCGCGCGCAGCGCACGCGCCCACTCGCGGGGAAACCGCTGGACCTTCTGCGGATTGCCGCAGTTCGGCGAGGCCCAGATGAACAGATCGCCGGTGCACACGACCCCGGCGTCCGGTACCCAGACCCACGCGTGGTCGTCGGTCTCGCCGAGTGCGTGATGCAGCTCGAACGTGCGACCGCCGACGACGAGCGTCCGGTGATCGACGAACGTCTCGTCGGGTGCGCGGAACTCGCTCGGGAACTGCACGGCGGACTGGAACTGCCGCGCGTTGATGGCCTGGTTCCAGCCCCGGGTCAGCCGATAGCGCTCGAACCGGCGCGGCACCGCCTCGTGCGCGATCACGTGGACGCGCTGACCCGCCTCGGCTTCGTAGAGCTCGACCCCGAAGCAGTGATCGACATGCCCGTGCGTCCACACCGCGGTGTGAGCGGGCTCGACCGTCAGCGTGCGCAGCACGGCGCGGGTCGGCTCGGCGAGGACGAAGCTTCCAGTATCGACGAGGACGAGGCCCGCATCGGTCGCGAACGCGCTGACGTTCGCGAAGCTGGAGACGAAGTAGCTGCGATCGGCGACCTGTTCGCCGGCGAATCGCGGTGCCATCGGCCCGGCTTGCTCGATCGCGACCTTGCCGGTCAGGAGATCCGCCGACAGCTCGCGCAGCGTCGTCATGGGTCGAGCTTACTACTCGGTCGGCGATTCCTCGTCGTCGTCTTCGACTGACTCGGGCTCGGGTTCGGGAGCCGCCGGTGTCAGCGCGGGTGCGACACCGCGCACGACGAGGCCGCGGTAATCGACGCGGGCTCCCGCGGCGAGCAGCCCGCGAGCGAACGGCGACTCTCCCGCAGCGACGCCGTCGATCGTTTCGATCAGGAGCTCGCGGCGGCGTACCTTCTGCGCGATCCGCGGCAGGGCGACCGAGAGCGCCAGCTCGACCGTCTCGTCGGACAGGGGCGCGGTCGAGATCCGTTTCGCCTTGGGCTCCAGCCAGACGGCGAGCTCACCATCGACCAGGATCGCGGTCGCCCCGACGCGCCGCGCGGGCCGCGCATTCGGATCGCGAAGCGGCGGCCAGGGCAGGGCGCTGCCCCAGGCATTCGCCGGATCGACCGCGGCGAGCACATCGACGCGCGGAGCGGCGCTGCGCGGGGTCTCGCGCAACCGATCGATCGCGCCGGGCCATGCGAACTGACTGCCCTGCAGGCTGTCGACGAAGTATCCGCGGCGCACCGCGCCGGCATCCTCCATCGCCTGCAGCACGTCGCGCACCGCGGTGAACCCGCCGGTCAGATCGTCCGCACTCGCGGTCGCGCGACCCGCGAACCCCCAGCGCTCGAGCAGCGCCGTCGCGATCGCGTGTGCGCGCTGCGTGCTCGTCGGCGTGATGCCGAGGGAGCTGACGAGGGACCACCGGCCACCGAACACGGCGTGAACCGAGGATCGTCGCGCGGCCGGTGAACCGAGCGAGCGTAGAGGCGAGAACGTGTCGTTCGTGATCACGCCGGCCCACACGAGATCCCACAGCGCCTCGGTCACCGTCGCGCGCGTCGCACCCGCCGCGGTCTCGATCGCGACGAGGAATGACGCACCGCTGTTGCGCAGGTGCTCGAGGATCGCGGCGTGAACCGGCGTTGGGTGGGCGACCGGCTGCGGATCCGGAGCCAGTGCGAGTGCGCGCTCTCGGCGGAGCAAGATCACGCGACCATCCTTGGTGCCGAGCGAACCCGCGCCGACCCAGACCAGCTCGCCGGCGGCGCCGAGCTCGTCGAGCATGCGCGGGTGATAGTCACTGACCCGCGCCGGCAGGATCCGCTGTTCGAGCTCGGAGAATGGCAGAGCGACGCCCTCGAGCCGGACGATCACCTCGCGCAGCGCACCGACGCCGCGCCGCGGCTGCTCGAGACCGTGCCAGCGCGGCAGGAACGCCGCGAACGTCTTCGCATCGACGGGCGCGACCTGCGAGCGCAGCTTCGCGAGCGTGCGCCGCCGGAGCTGGCGCAGGACCTCCGGATCGCACGAGTCCTTGTGCGTGCCACCGGGGCGGAGCTCACCGCGAACGAGCTGATTGCGCCCCTCGAGCAGCATCAAGATCGGCTCGATCTGCGCCGGCGGCAGCCCCCAGCGCGCCGCCGGTCCGGCCGCGGTGAACGGCGAGTGCGTGCGCGCGTAGCGAGCGATCAGCGTCTCGAGCGGCTGCGCGACCGGCTCGAGCAGCGCGGCCGGCAGACCAGGTGGCAGCTGCACGCCGAGCCCGTCGCGATAGCGCGCCGCATCCTCGGCCGCGAGGTAGCACTCCTTGCCGGCGATCCGGACCGGCGCGATCCGGCGGGTCGCCACCAGCGTGCGCAACGCGTCCTCGACCTCGTGTGCGACGAGCAGCGTGCGTGCAGCAATCTCGTCACGCGACAGATCACCGAGGCGGCGCAGCAGATCGTGAACCTCGTCGGGATTGCGCGCCTTGCGGTCGTCGACGAGCTGCTGGAGCTCGGCCTCGACCTCGGCGAGCACTTCGAGATCGAGCAAGTCGCGCAGCTCGCCGCCGCCGATCAACTCGCGCAACAGCCCCCGATCGAGCGTCAGCGCCTGTGCCTTGCGCTCGGCGAGCGGCGCGTCGCCTTCGTAGAGAAATGCAGCGACGTAGTCGAACACCAGCGACCGTGCGAACGGCGATGCGGCGTCGGTCTGCGCGGGCTCGATCCGGATCGCGCGCGAGCGGATCTGCCTCAGCACATCGATCAGCGCCGGCAGATCGAACACGTCGCGCAGAACCTCGCGATACGTCTCGAGCGTGATCGGGAACGCGGGGAACCGCAGCGCGACGCTCATCAGCTGCTGCGCGCGCAAGCGCTGGGCCCACAGCGGCGTCCGCATGCCAGGTCGGCGCCGCGGCAGCAACAGGGCGCGCGCAGCATTCTCGCGGAAGTGACTCGCGAACACGCTCGAGCGCGCGAGCTCGTCGACGAGCGACCGCTCGACGTCGTCGGGATCTGGAATCAGCTGGTCGTCGGTCGGCAGCAGGTCGCCATCGGCGAACCGCAGCGCGATGCCGTCGTCGGTCCACAGCGGATGGATCGGATACCCGAGGTCGGACTCGAGACGCTTGGCGAGCACGAGCGCCCACGGCGCGTGGATCCGGCTGCCGAACGGCGACAGGATGCAGACGCGGACGTCGCCGAGCTCGTCGCGGAACCGTTCGATCGTGATCGCGCGGTCGGTCGGCATCGCGCCGGTCTGCGTGCGCTGATCGCCGAGGTACGACATCAAATTATCGGCCGCGAACCCGTCGAGGTGGTAGTCGGCCATCAGCCACGCCTTCGCGGCCACCGCATCGCTCGCGAGCCGGCCATCGAGATCGCGACAGAACGCGCCGAGTGCGCGGCCGAGCTCGATCGGACGGCCCGGACCTTCGCCGCGCCAGAACGGCATCTTGCCGGGCTCGCCGGGCGCGGGCGTGACGATCACGCGATCGCGCGTGATCTCCTCGATCCGCCACGTCGACGCGCCGAGGATGAACGTCTCGCCGCGGCGGCTCTCCGCGACCATCTCCTCGTCGAGCTCGCCGACGCGCGGGCCGCCGACGCCGATGTGCACCGCGTAGGTCCCGCGATCGGGAATCGTGCCGCCGGAGATCACGCTGAGCAGCCGCGCGCCCTTGCGACCGACGAGGATGTCGGCCTGGCGGTCCCAGGTTAGCCGCGGCCGCAGCTCGGCGAACTCGTCGGAGGGATAGCGGCCGGCGAGCATGTCGAGCACGCCGATGAACGCGGTGCGCGACATCTCGCGATAGCTCGCCGAGCGCCGGATCACCCGCTCGAGGTCGGTGACCGTCCACGGATCGGCGGCGACCATCGCGACGATCTGCTGCGACAGCACGTCGAGCGCGCTGTCGGGGACCCGGATCGATTCGACCTCGCCCTCGAGCATCTTCTGCGCGACCACCGTCGCTTCGAGCAGGTCGCCATGGAACTTGGGCAGGATGCGGCCGATGCTCGTACCGCCGACGTGATGGCCGGCGCGGCCGATTCGCTGCAGACCACGCGACACGGCGCCCGGCGACTCGACCTGGATCACCAGATCGACGGTGCCCATGTCGATGCCGAGCTCGAGCGACGACGTCGCGGTGATCGCGCGCAGCCGGCCGGCCTTGAGCGCTTCTTCCATTTCCTGGCGTTGATGGCGCGCGACCGAGCCGTGGTGCGCGCGGACGAGCTCGACGCCCTCGGGCGAGACGCCGGTCGTCACCGCGAGCTCGGTGAGCTGCTGGCTCAGCCGCTCGGCGAGTCGCCGCGAGTTGACGAACACGATCGTCGTGCGGTGCGCGAGGATCATCTCGAGGACGCGCGCGTGGATCAGCGGCCACATGCCGCCGCCGTCGCGGCCCGGAGTGCCGGGGTTGTCCATCTCGGCGGCGGGGACGATCAGCTGGAGATCCATCGTCGGCCGCGCGCTGGCGTCGACGATCTCGACCGGGCGGTCCCCTCCCAGATATCGAGCGACTTCCGTAAGTGGACGCTGGGTCGCCGACAGGCCGATCCGCTGCGGCTCGGGATTGCCGGCGCTGGTCACCAGGTGGCTGAGGCGCTCGAGCGTCAGCGCCAGATGGATCCCGCGCTTGGTCGGCGCGAGCGCGTGGATCTCGTCAACGATGACCGTGTCGACCCCGGTCAGCCGTTCGCGCTGGCGGCCGGCGAGCACGAGGTAGAGCGACTCGGGCGTGGTGATCAGGATCTGTCCCGGATCCTTGCGCTGGCGCTCGCGCTCCTTGGGCGGCGTATCACCGGTGCGGACGTCGACCTTGATCTGCGCGCCGGCCCCGAGTCGCTGCAGTCCGGCGAGCGGCGCGCGCAGGTTGCGCTCGATGTCGTAGGCGAGGGCCTTGATCGGCGACACATAGACGACACGGGTACCGGTGGCTCCGGGCTCGCGAGTTAGCCGATCGAGGCACCACAGAAACGCCGCCAACGTCTTGCCGCTGCCCGTTGGTGCGAGCATCAGCGTGTGGTGACCGCCAGCGATCTGCGCCCAGCCGCGGGCCTGGATCGGGGTCGCCTCTGCGAAGCTGCTGCGGAACCACGTCTGGGTCGCCGTGCCGAACCGGTCCAGCGAGGCCTCGATCACGCTATTTGTATAGCGTAGTGTCCCGCCTGGAGGCTCCCTTGGCCAAGTCGCTCGCCGTCACTCTGTTCTTGATCGTTGCCCCGCTCGCCGCCTGTGATAAAAAGGCGCCTGCTCCGACCGCGGGTTCTGCCGCCGGTTCGGCCACGCCGACCGCGGGCTCTGCTGCGGTCAAGCCCGCCGACATGGCCGGATCCGCCGCCGCGAAGCCCGCCGACATGGCTGGCTCGGCCGCCGCGAAGCCCGCCGACACGGCGAAAGACGCGAGCTGGAAGGTGTTCGACGGCCCGACGTTCACGGTCAAGGCCGCCGGCAAGCCGGCCGAGAACACCACCGAAGTGCCGACCGACCTCGGACCGATGCCGATGATCGCCTACACGTTCCAGGAAGGCGATGAAGCGAAGGCGCACGTCGTCATGACCACGAAGCTGCCCGACAGCATCAAGGGTGCCGACAAGGCCAAGATGCTGCGCGACGCCCGCGACGGCATGATCAGCAAGTACAACGCCAAGGTCGACATGGATAAGGAGGTCAAGCTCGGCGACACGAACGCTCTCGACTTCGCAGCCCATGGCGACCATGCCCAGCTCGGCAAGTTCTACGTTCGCGGCCGCGTCGCGATCAAGAACCACACGCTGTTCCAGGTGATGTCGCTCGGGCAGGGCCACACCCAGCAGCCGGACTCGGCCGCCTTCGTCGAGAG
>JAYUYE010000122.1:0-5448 GCA_043752985.1 Myxococcales bacterium | reverse complement strand
GCCCGATCCGCGCGACCAAGGGCCTCATGCGCCGGACCGCACCGGCTCGTGTCCTCGAGGCGATCCGGATCGAGGGCGATGCCTTCGCGGACCGCTTGCGCTCCCCCGAGGCGATGGAGGCGCTGCAGGCCGAGATGATGAAGCGCCCCGCAGACTTCTCGAAGTTCTGACCTGCTAGTAGGGTCCCGCCCATGGGCCGGTTAGACGAAAAATCCTTCGAAGCGATCGTCTCCGCAGGCTGCCCTTCCTGCCAGTCGGCCAAGGTCGAGATCCGGAGCTTCATCGATCGCCGCGTGCTGCTGATGCTCGCCGATCCGACTGATGCCGGCCGCTGGGTCCACGATGGCGAGAAGTTCGTGGATGGCGCCTACGCCATCACGTGCGCGGCCTGCGCGAAGGTGCTGTTCGAGAGCCCCGATTGCCCGCGCTGCCATGCCGAGGGCGCACTCGCGAAGGCACTCGGAGAGACCAGCCGGCTGCCGATCCCGAAGCGCTGCGCGGCATGCAACGAGCTCGAGCTCATCGCCCTCGCGCTGTGCCCGGCGTCCGCCCGCTACGGCACCGGCGAGACGCCGAAGCCCAAGGCGCTCGCGGAGTACGGCGAGCCCGGTCACCACATGGTCGCCTACGCGTGCGAGTCGTGTGACGCCGCGGTCGTCACGCAGAAGTGCCCACTCTGCGATGCACCCGGGCCGCTTCGCGTTCGTCCCTGATCCGCGATCGGGTACGGCCGGGGTTCCTGATCAAAACTCCGCTGGCCGTGATCGGTGAACTGCTCTACCAAGGTGCGCACTGTGCGCAGGAACGCTGATCGTTACACGATGGATCTCCCGGTCGAGCTGTTCGCCAACGGACAGCGGCGCTGGGTCGCCCTTCAGGATCTATCGCGGTCCGGGATGTTCCTCCAGACTCTCGAGCCCCTCGAGGTCGGTAGCAAGGTCCACATCGCGATCGCGCCCGACGGCCGGCGCCTCGTCACCACCGCCCGCGTGACGCACGTCCTGTCTGCCGACGAGGCCGCCGCGCTCGGCCGCCACCCCGGCATGGGCATCGAGCTCCGCGCGCCCTCTGAAGCGGCAGACCATCTGTTCATGATCGCGATCGAGCGGATCATCCGCGACAAGCGCGCGATTGCACCCGAGCCTGGCGCCCACATCATCATCGGTGATCCCGACACCCGCCTGCTCGAGCGCCTCTCGACCTCTCTCGCCGAGGCCGGCTTCTCGGTCACGACCGCGACCACCGGCATGGCCGTCCTCGCTGCCTGCCTGTGCCGCACGCCCGACATCGTCCTCCTCGACCGCAGCATGCCGGTCCTCGACGGCCTCCGCGTGCTCGAAGCGATGGCCCACGATCCGCGGCTCGCCGCGATCCCCGTGATCGTCACATCGGCCGTGGCGACGGACATCGGCGCGGCGTTCGATCGCGGCGCGATGGACTTCATCGCCAAGCCGTTCGCCACCAACGAGGTGATCGTCCGAGCCCGCCGCCTCGCCTATGCGAGCCCGCGCGCCACCGACCGCGTCATCCTCCGCGGCACGCTCGCCGACATCGCCCTGCCCGCTCTGCTCACGATGTTCGAGATGGAGCGCAAGACCGGTCGCCTCGCGGTCACCGGCGAGCACGTTGCCTGGCTCGACATCGAGGACGGCCGCATCGTCAGCGCCGGCTCGTCGCGCGACACCGACGTCGCGTCGATCCCGATGGCCCTTCTCGACTGGTCGTCCGGCAACTTCGAGCTGTCGTCGATCGCCGGCCCGCACAACTCCGAGCTCTCCGTGTCGATTCGCCACCTTCTCCTCGACCACGCCTGCCACACCGACGAGACGTCGCGGATCACCCGCCTGCCCGTCCGCAGCTCGGGCCGGGTCCTCGACCTCGACGCCGCACGCGCCTCCTAGTCCTCCCGCCGCCGGCGACTGTGCCGGACTGGCGAACCGCAGGGATCGCCTCGTCGCAGGTTCGCGCAGTTAGCTCCCCCACCAGACTGGCCCCGCGGTTGCTCATCATCGGGGCATGACCCGCTCGTTTGGATCCTCTCGCTCCTCGACCCGGCGCGTCGCGGGTGCCCCACTCCGTACTCCCGACCCGCGCTTCACGCGCCTGGGGTTCACGTGCTTCCGGCTGATCCCGATCGGCCAACTCGACGCCGAAGATGGCGCGTTCGCGCCGATCGAGCTGATGTCGACAATGAACGCCATGGGCGCGTTCATGCTGCTGCGCTAGCCACTAGCCGGCAACTGCTCCTTCCAGACCACCCGGGTTTTGGTGTCCGCGGACATCACCCCAGCCGGCCCGGACGATTCGACAACGCGCCACGGTCGGCCGTTGAAGGACACGCTGGCGGCGACCCGCCGCGTTCCGATGCCGCACTGGGCGTGCTACGCCCCCGGGACATGAAGTCCGTGTCGATCGGCACCCCTAACAGCCCCCACGCGACCCGCGTCCTCATGCTCGGCTCCGGAGAGCTCGGGAAAGAGGTCGTGATCGAGCTGCAGCGGTTCGGCGTGGAGGTGATCGCGTGCGATCGCTACTCCGGAGCACCCGCGATGCAGGTCGCGCATCGCAGTCACGTGATCGACATGCTCGACCGCGCGGCGCTGCGGGCGGTCGTCGAGAAGGAGCAGCCGCACTTGATCGTTCCGGAGATCGAGGCGATCGCGACGGCGGAGTTGCTCGAGCTCGAGCGCGAGGGCTGGACCGTGATTCCTACGGCGCAGGCCGCACGGCTGACGATGGATCGCGAGGCTATTCGTCGCGTCGCGGCGGAGGAGCTCAAGCTACCGACCGCGCGCTATCAGTTTGCGGACACATTCGACGAGCTGCGCTCCGCGGCAAAGAAGCTGGGCTGGCCGGTCGTGATCAAGCCGATCATGAGCTCGTCGGGCAAGGGTCAGTCGCTCGCGAAGACCGAGGACGACCTCGAGACGAGCTGGCACTACGCGCAGACCGGTGGCCGTAGCGGCGCGGGCCGCGTGATCGTCGAGGAGTTCATCAAGTTCGACAGCGAGATCACGATGCTCACGGTGCGCGCGGTGAGCGGGACCTTGTTCTGCGATCCAGTCGGGCATCGTCAGGTCGGCGGGGACTACGTCGAGAGCTGGCAGCCGCACCCGATGAGCGCTCTGCAGCTCGAGAAAGCTCAGGCGATCGCCCGGCAGATCACCGAGCGGCTCGGTGGTCGGGGCGTGTTCGGCGTCGAGCTGTTCCTGTGCCCGAACGACCAGGTGATGTTCAGCGAGGTCAGCCCGCGGCCGCATGACACCGGGATGGTCACGATGGCGACGCAGACATGGAGCCAGTTCGCGCTGCACGCGCGCGCGATCCTCGGACTCCCGATTCCGTGGATCCGGCGGACTGCGGCCGGCGCGAGCGTCGCTCTGCGGGCCGAGGGCGAGATGAAGTCGCCCGTGCTCGAAGGCCTGGCGGAGGCCTGCGCGGTGCCGGATGTCGACGTGCGGTTCTTCGGCAAGCCGAACGCAGGCCCGCGGCGGCGGCTCGGCGTGGTCCTCGCGACCGCCGATAGCTGGGACGGCGCCCTGGCGAAGGCGAAGGCTGGCGCTGGCAAGCTGAACCTCCGCGATGCACAGTCCTCGGATGGCGCACGAGATCGAGCGTAAGTTTCTCGTCGATGTAGCTACGTGGCAGCCCGTCGCTGCGGGCACGCTGTTCCGTCAGGGCTACCTCAGCTCGCACAAGGAGCGCGTCGTGCGCGTGCGGATCGAGGGGACCGAGGCAAAGTTGACGGTCAAGGGAGCGACCCAGGGTGTCACTCGTGTCGAGCTCGAGTACTCGATCCCGCTGTACGACGCCGAGCTGATGCTGAAGACGCTTTGCGAGCAGCCGCTCGTCGAGAAGACGCGGCACGAGGAGCTCCACGGCGGCAAGCTGTGGGAGATCGACGTGTTCCACGGTGACAACGACGGCCTGGTGGTGGCCGAGCTCGAGCTGTCGGCGGAGGACGAGGCGTTCGAGAGCCCGCCGTGGGTCATCCGCGAGGTCTCGGATGACCCGCGGTACTACAACTCGAATCTGAACACTGCGCCGTACAAGTCCTGGCGCTGATCCGCACGGTGCAAGCGCAGCTTCCTCGCGGGTGTCCTCGAAGCCATCGCCCCGATCCAGGCGGGCAATGCGGTCGCGACCGATATCACCTTCCGCATCGGCTCGTATGGAGCCAACTTCAGCGGCACCGTCTAGCTCGACGACATCACGATCCAGTAGTCACAGCTCGCGCTCGACCACCGCGGTCAGGAACCGAACGACCACCGCGATCTCGGCCTCGCTGAAACCCTCGGTCAGCACACTTTGCATCTGCGCGACGAGGGGCAGCGCCTGGGTGACGGCGCGCTTGCCCGCCGCGGTGATATGAAGCCGCTGCGCACGACCATCCTCGGCGCATGCCTTGCGCACGACGAGGCCCGCGTTCTGCATTCGATCGACGAGGCCCGAGACTCCCGCCGGCTGGATCCCGAGTGCCTCGGCGAGCTCCTTGGCGAGACAGCCGTCATGCGCTGAGAGGTGAAACAGCGCACCGACCTGGGCCATGCTCGCATCGAGCTCCTCGCGCGCGCGCCGCTCGAGCCGCTGGCGCACCGCATGCGATGATCGCTCGAGCAGCAGGAACAGCTTTGGTCCCTTGGCGCGCGTCATGTCGCGAACCACTCCGGCGGAACCTGGCCGTGGAGGCACGTGATCGTTCGTGGCGCCCACGGCCGCGATGATTTCGCGCGGATGGGTGCTTCGGGCGTTCCTTCGGCGATGCCTTCGTCGGGCGCCCAATCCGCGCGCACGCCGGGCTTCACCCCGTGCAGCCCGCTCTGGTGGAACCCGATCACGTAGGTGTGACCCGCGACGCGCGCGCCGAGAAAGTCCGCGAGTCGCTCGCCGAGCTCGATGCCGCGCGGGGAGCCGAGCGTCTCGCAGGTCCGGAACCAGAACAATGCGTCGGGCGCGAGCCGCTCGCGAACTGCCTCGAGCGACGCATGGAGCGGATGCCCGGGCGCGAGTGCCGCGGCGTCGAACCGTTGCGAGGCGACCCACGCTCCGCCCCACGTCCCGTGGCCCCAGTACTGAACCTCGGTGACGGGCTCGGGCCGGCTGGCGATCCATGCGAACGCGTCGTCCCAGCTGTCGACACCGTGCGTGGCGTCGATCCGTCCCAGGCCGCGATACAGCAGCGAGCCCGAGGCCCAGAACGGCGTCAGGTGGCCGCGCGTCCGCACACACGTGCGGTCATAGACGATCACGCGCATGTCAGCTGTCCGTGGACTCGTCGAGGGAGCGCCGCATCGACCGCGCATCCGCGAACCCGAGCTGGCGCGCGATCTCCGGCTCTGCGACGCCGCCTTGCCGCAGCTCCTCGCGGCGCCGGGTGCGAACGTGCGCGAGCACATCCCGATACGCGGTGCCGGCATCCGCAAGGTGGCGCTGCAGGCTGCGCACGGT
>JAYUYE010000121.1:0-5448 GCA_043752985.1 Myxococcales bacterium | reverse complement strand
AAGCATCTCGTACCTCGCGATCGATGCGGATGCCGGAAGCCGGCTGCGGGTCGTCTTCGAACTGCGCCCTGTCGACCTTGTCGCGATGAACGCCTCGTTGCTGGCGCCGGACCAAGAGTGGGCAGCAGGCCCGGTCTGGGGACCAGACCTGATCGAGCTCGAAGGCGTGGTGACGGTCGCCGGGCGCCAGCTCGTCCGGATCGATGCCGACCATCGACTTCGAACCTCGGTCACCGTCGACCGCACGCTCTCGCGAGGCCGCATCCTTCACATGGCGGTCACCGGCGACGATCAGTCACCCGGCTCCGCCGCAGCTCCATGGCAGACCTGGCCGGTCGCGCTCGCGGCGCTCGAGCCCGGCGATACCTTGATCATCCACGACGGCACGTGGACCGACCGCACCTCGTGCTCCGGGCTCGCCGCACCCTGCCTCGCGAACACGCCGATGCCGGTCGCCAACTGCACGACGTCGCATCGGTCGGGGACCTCGGAGGCACCGATCACGGTGATCGCGGAGCACCCGAGACAGGCGTGGCTCGCATCTGTCGGGATGAACCCCGCGTTCAGCATCACCGGCTGCGCGCACTGGGTCGTGGACGCGATCCATGGTTCGAGCGCCGACTACGACTCGCCGACCGATGGCAGCGTGTTCTCGTTCAACGACGTGCCGAACTTTCGCGGCCGCAACCTGCTTGCCGTGCATCCGAACCGGTGCGGCAACAATCATGCGATCTTGGTGCGCGGCCAAACATCTGCGGGCGCGATCGTGGAGGACACGGAGGCCTACGAGTTCTATCGGGCGGGAATCCTCGTCGCCGACGCCACCGACGTCACCTTGCGCCGCAACTACACCCATTCGCGCGGCCAAGCCGACGTGGCGTGCTCGTCCGCAACCCCGTACTACACGACTCGTGGCGATGCCGGGGTGCAGTGTTACTTCACGGGGAGCTGTGAAGTCGACAACGTGATCGCCGAGAACGTGACCCTCGGCGTATACGGTGCCGACGCGGGACAACTCCGGGTGTTCGGCACGGCCGTCCATGACGCGTGGTACGGCGTGATCATCGCGTCTGAATCGACGAACCCGCCGGTGCGAACACCTGCGTTCGTTCAGGACGTCGCGTGTCTCGATTGTGATGTCGGGATCTGGAATCGGGGCCTCCAGCTCGAAGTCGACCGCGCGACCTTGATCGGGGGTCGAGCCCAGGCAGATGGGGCCTATGGTGTCGGCGCCAGTGCGGATGCCGCTGGCGGCGCGACCTCGACCTCGAACTTTCGACACGTGGTTGCCATCGCAAACGAGCGTGCGGGGTTCTCGATCACGGGGCAGGCCGCGTGGAGCGTGTCGCATAGCATCGCCGGCGAGAGCCCGATTGCCTACGAGCCGGCAGAAGACCCGACCGATGACCAAGGCAACGTTCGTGCCTCGACCGAGCTCAGCCCGACCCTGGTCGGCGATCGTGACGGCTCGTGCATCATCAACGTTCCGCCGGCCAGTAGCGCCTTCGCGGCCGGCGAGAACGGATCCACGATCGGCGCCAGCATCGTCTATCGGGTCGTCGACAGCGTTGATACCGATCGCAAGCTCTGGAACCAACGGACCGGTGCGTTTCCGTGCGGCGCGGTCGTGCCCGGCGTCAACGATCTGCCCGGTGCGAGTTGCTTCGATGCACACGAGCGCTTCCGCGTGGGCGTCCGCGGCTGCGCGATCCCCTGACGCCCACGAATCCATTCATCGTTGCTCGCGATCTCCAGCCACGCCGACATTGCCGCCAAGGTCGACCGCGCCCCGCACGACCATCTATCCGGTCGGCTTCGGCCGTCATCTCGTATGCTCCACTCGCGACCGCGCTCAAGGCGAAGCCGACGAACTTCTGGCTGAGCCTCAGCGACCGTGAGAGTTCGCTTCACGCCGAGGAGAGTTTCGTGGCGAGTTTGAGGGTGCGATCTCTCGCGCGTCGTTGACTCCCGAGGAGCACTTCGAATGATCGGGGGACACATTTGATGACGAGCCGTTGCTGCGTTCTCAACAACTTGTGTTCCGCCTGGTAGCGAAGCCTTCCTCGAAATTCCGCACGGTCTGGCAGAGGATTGGCAGAGCGATTCCGGGCACGGCAACTCGAAGAACAGCGGTGATACGCTGACATCCGTGGAGTGCTGGCGCATCACCAAGTACGACCCGCGATTTCGCGACAAGTCAGGTCGGTATCTACGGGACGAGTGGACTGGCGCGGCGCAGATCGGCGAGGCCTACGCCGGTAAGATCCTCACGAGCGACGAGTACCTTCGCGTCGAGAGCCTCTATGTAGCCGCGGTGCTTCACCTCTGGAAGGCGGCCGGCGCGCCGTCGCTCCAGATTCAGGCACTGGAACTGTCCACGTCGGGATTCGGATTGCCGCCGCAGTCCGACGACTTGCTCGATGTGGGCTTTGGGGACTGGCGTCCGGTGAACGGAGAAGTCGTGCCCCCGGCGGTTTTCGAAACCTTGGTGCGCTGGTGTCTGCGAGAGCTCGGATGGTGCCAACTCGGCGCCGATGAATTCTACGTTCACTGGAGCTACGATTTTTATGTGTACGTCGAAACTGGCGACGCGACGAGCGCGGATCGGGAGGCGATTGCCTCCACGGGACTTTTCGTCGAGCCCTGCAAGCCTTTCTACACGGCGGCTCCCATTCGCGGCTTCCGGATCCTGGGATCCCGGATCGACTCCGAATCCGTCCACTACGAAGCCGACCTACCTGAGTTGGACGCTGCCGCGATCGCTGATCTGTGGCCCCCGGTGACTGCGCTGGTCGGGTATCGGCACCGCGCGATCGACCCCGTACTTGCCGCCCGAATTCGCCGGTACTCGGATCTCACGTTCGACTTCGACCGATTCACTTACACGCTCGAGATCGACGGCTGACACCCACCGCGTGCGACGACGTGGGTCGCTACGTAGCTGGTGGCGTGAACGAGGCTGCCGCTCCCGTACGTCATGAAGACGCGCTGGGGACGTGAACGAGCAAACATTCCCGTCGCGTCTTCATGACTGACGCGACGACGACCCGAACGCAGTCGAAGATCCTCGGCCACTCCAGCGTCGCGATCACGCAGCAGGTCTACGCGCATCTCCACCTCGACGCGCTCGCCGAAGAGCCTTCTCGAACTCCGACTTGCTCGCGATCGCGAGGATCGACATGCCGCCATCCTACGGTGTTTCGTGGAGCGGAACGCGGTGCAGCCCAGCGTCGCGCGGTGCCGTCGTGGTGCTCAGCGCAGGAACAAATGCTTGCTCGCGCGCAGCGCCGCGAGAAAGGGGCGCCGCAGCAGCATCAGCTCGCGCGCCTCGACGTCGCGCTCGAGGATCTCCGGCGGCAACGGGTGGCCCCAGATCTTGTCGCGCTGCGGCTTGCCGGTCTTCGCCGCGTACGGCGTCGCGCCGAGCCGCTTGATCCGCTTGTCGGCGGCGGCGAGCCAGGCGTCGAACGCCGTGCGGTGCGGCTGGGCGAGCACGAGCCGCGTGAGGTGGACGAGCTGGGCCAGCTCATAGATCGGGGTGCTCTTGAGGTCGTACGTGATCCACACTTTTGGGTGGATCGCGCGCGCCGCATGCATGAACGCGGCGGTCAGCGCGCCATCCTCCTTCGGCTTGGTGGGCCGCGCCCGCTCGAACAGCGGCTCGAGCGCGAGCGCGTGGAACCCGGCCGGCTCCATCACGAGGAAGTGCATCTGGGCGAGCGCGAGGTGCTCGCTCACATCGCGCACGGCGGCGAACGCGCACGCGCACCACTGGACGACGCCCGAGATCAGCGCGAGCGTCGCGCAATACGAGTGGCGGCCGTAGGCGCGGACGAAGCCGTCCATCTCCCGGCCCTGCTCGAGTACGGTGAGGTTGCCACCCCACGCGAACGACGGCCTCGAGCCGAGGACCGCCTCGGGAACGAACGCGGGTCGCGCGACGGCGACGGCCTTCCAAGGCTTCGATGGCTTGGCCGACTTGGCAGCCTTGGCCGCACGCGGCGCCGGCGGCTCGGCGCGGAACGCACGGCCCTTCGCCGCCAGCTCGACCTGGAGAATCATCCGGGGCCACAGCTCGACCGACCCGAGCTCGGACTTGGCGTGATCGGCGAGATGCTCGACCCGCTTCACGCCGAGGCCCTTCACGATCGCGGCGTCGGCCTTCGAAAGCTTGTCGAGGTACGACGCCACCGGGGCGTAGAAGCGGTTGCCCTTCAGCTCGGCCGCGAGCCCGGCGCGCTCTGCGAGCAGCGCGACTGGCTTGACGTCGCGCTCGAGGATCGACGGCGGCAGCGGGTGCCCCCAGGTGTGATCGCGGGCGACGTTGCCGGTCGTCGCCTTGAACGACGCCCTGCCCCGCCCGAGCGTCCGCACGTTCGCTGCCTCGAGCCAGCGATCGAACGCGGCGCGGTGCGAGCCGATCACGTGGCGCGTCAGGTACACGAGGTGGAACAGGTTCGAGATCGGTCGGCCCTGCGTGTCGAGCCACGCACCCGGGACGATCGCTTGCCGGGCAAGCTGGAGCAGCGTGCCGAGGGCTTGATCCTCCTTGCGCTGCTTGGGCCACGCGAAGTCGGCGAGGCCGTCCCAGTCGACGTCCTTGTAGCCGAGCGGCTCCATCACGAGGAAGTGGATCCGGGCCAGCTCGAGGTGTGGCCCGACGTCGCGGACGGCCGCGAACGCCGAAGCGCCCCACTGCAGGACGCCGGAGATCAGCGCCAGCGAGCCGCAGTACGGGTGCTTGGCGAGCTTCTTGTAGAGCGAGTTGGCGGTGTTGGTCGGTCCGATGTGCGCGAGCTCGCCCTTCCACGCGAACGACGGCCGCGACGCGAACAGCGCCTCGGGCACGAATGACGAACGGATTGTCATCGAGGTAGAGGACTTCGCCATGGTTCGATGAGTACTACGGACGGCCGAGCGGAACGGGGAAGTAGCCAACCAGACGAAGCCCTTGCCCTCTCGGTAGTAGCTCTCGATGAGGAGCCGATTCCCCACCTTCCCGTTCTCTACCCGCTCGCCGATCCACTCGGATCTTCGCGGCCATCTCGATCAGGTGAGCGGCGAATGTCTCGTCGTCGCACAGCAACCAGAACTGATGCTCGATGCACTGCGCGATGCTCGAGCCTCTCGCGCGCGTCGCGCAGAATCTCAGCGAGCGTCCGAATCGCTCCACGTACCGCAAGGAGTGCATCTTCTTGAGCCGAAGCGCCGCGTCCTCGCGGTCGCGGTCGATCGCGCAGCTCGTGTGCGATCTGAGCGCGCAAGGATCCCGCCCGTGACGTCTGGCCGAACGCGCCGAGCCGATTGCCGTGGGCGGCGCGCGATCTGCACCGTGGTGGCTGCATGCCGCGGATCGTGTTCCCCGTTATCCTGAGCCTCCACGGCCTCATCCACCTGCTTGGCTTCGCGAAGGCGTTCGGGCTCGCGCAGCTGCCCCAGCTCCGGCAG
>JAYUYE010000120.1:0-2106 GCA_043752985.1 Myxococcales bacterium | reverse complement strand
TCGCCCTCGTCGCGAGCGCGGTCGCGCTCCTCGGTGTCCTCGCGTCGGGTGCGCTCGTCGACCTGCTCGCCCCCGGCTTCCACAACGAGACGCGCGAGCTCACGGTGCGCCTCGTCCAGGTTCTGTTCCCCGGCGTCGCGCTGCTCGTGATGAGCGCGTGGTGCCTCGGTGTGCTCAACAGCCATCGCAAGTTCTTCCTGTCCTACGTCTCCCCGGTGCTGTGGAACACCGCGCTGATCACGGCCGCGATCGTCGCCGGCCGCCGGCTCGCAGGGCAGGACAACGACATCGCGCTGTGGCTCTCGATCGGCGCCGTGATCGGATCCGCCGCGCAGTTCCTCATCCAGCTGCCGTCCGTGATCCGCCTCCTCGGCAGCGCGCGACCCTCCCTGAAGGTGAGTGACGACGGCGTCCGCTCGACACTGCGCGCGTTTGGCGCCGTGGTGATCGGCCGCGGCTCGGTTCAGATCTCGGGCTACATCGATCAGGTCCTCGCGAGCTATCTCGGCCCCGGCATCCTCGCCGCGATGGCGAACGCGCAGACGCTGTACATGCTGCCGGTCAGCCTGTTCGGGATGGCCGTGTCCGCGGCCGAGCTGCCGGAGATGTCGAGCGCGACCGGTGACGACGACGCACGCACCGCCCACCTGCAGAAGCGACTGAGCAGCTCCTTGCGCCGCGTCGTGTTTCTCGTCGTGCCGTCGGCGATCGCCTTCATCATGATCGGCGGCTCGATCGTCGCGCTGCTGTTCGAGACGGGCCGGTTCGGTGCGCACGACACCGAGATCGTCTGGGTCATTGTCGCAGGCTCCGCCCTCGGCCTCGTGCCGAGCACCCAGGGCCGCCTGCTCGCATCCGCGTTCTACGCGCTCGGCGAGCAGAAGCCTCCGCTCCACGCCGCCCTCGTCCGCGTCGGGATCAATGCCAGCCTCGGCTTTGCATTCGCGCTTCCGTTGCGTCACGAGCTCGGCTACTCGGTCGAGTGGGGCGCATTCGCATTGACCGCGAGCTCGAGCTTCGCCGCGTGGGTCGAGTACGCACTGCTTCGCCGCAAGCTATCGCGTCGGATCGGCGGCGTCCCCACGCCGGTCAAGCTCCTGGTCGGTGCCGCCGCTGCCGCGATCGCCGCCGCCGCCGCGGGCCATGGCGTTGCGTGGTTCGCACTCGGAGCCGGCGCGCGCGCATGGCAAGCCGCGCTCGTCGCGATCCCGGTGTTCGGCGTGGTCTATCTCGGCGCGATGATCGCGGCGAAGGTCCCCGAAGCCTGTGGCCTGGTTCGCCGACTCCGCCGCCGTCGCTCGTGACCACGTGTTATGAATCGCGCATGCGCTGGCTCGTCGCGATCGCTCTGCTCGCCGCCTGCGGTGACGACGGCAGTGATCCGGATAGCTGCCTACCCGATGGCACCAGCGATGGCCCGTGGCTGCGCGCCGCGCAGGTCCGCGTGAACACCATGCATGCGCTCGTACTCGACGAGGTCGCGGGCACCTGCGGCGAGATCGCGTCGACCGGCGAGCGCCTCGTACTTTTGATGTGCGATCCGCCCGAGGACAAGAACTATCGGACGGTGACGCAGCAGATGTTCCGCTGTCCCGGCACCGAGGTGCTCGCGATCGTCGAGCGCGACGGCGGCATTGACGTCGCGAAGTCGATCTCCGGCGCGCTGCAGATCGAGTCGGTCGCCGGCTGCGTGCGCGGCAGCTACTCGATCATGCTCAGCAACCTCGAGCAGATCGATGCGTCGTTCGACGCGGTCGTCTGCGAAAACTAGCCGAGCCAGCGCCATCGCACGAAGGTTCGCTTGCCGAGGCGAAGCTCCGTGGAGCCGTCGACCACGACGACGCGCGCCGGTGTGCCGCGCTCGAAGGTTCCGTTCGTGCTCGCCGTGTCGACGAGCAAGAGCCGGTCGTCGACCTGCATGAGTAGCGCGTGGACCCGCGACAGCGAGTGGTCCTCGTGCGCCGCTTCGGTCGCATCGCAGCGGCTGTAACGCCCGAGGAGGATGCCGTCGCTGAGCGCCTTCGTGCCGATCGTCAACGTCAGCTGGCGCGTCGGCGTGTGGAGCTCGAGCATGCCAGCGGCGTCGCCCTGCGCGAGCCGCATGCC
>JAYUYE010000119.1:0-2106 GCA_043752985.1 Myxococcales bacterium | reverse complement strand
CGACGCGTACTCCGCCGGCTACTACAGTTACCTGTGGTCCGAGGTCATGGACTCCGACACCCGCGGCGCGTTCAAGGAGGCGGGCAATGTGTTCGACAAGGCGACCGCCGACAAGCTGCGCAAGTTCATCCTGGCGCCGGGCAACTCGACCGACCGTGCGGAGGCTTATCGCCAGTTCCGCGGGCGGGATCCCGACGTCAAGGCGCTGCTCGAGAAGCGCGGCTTCCCGCTCGGGGACTGAGCGTCACGACGCCGCGGCGTCGGCGGTCGGCAGCTCGAGCACGAAGATGCAGCCCTTGCCGGGCAGGTTCTGCACGCGGATCGAGCCCGCATGAGCGTCGACGGCCTGCTTCGCGATCGCGAGTCCGAGGCCGAACCCACCGTCGACGTTGGTCAGCCGCACGAACGGGGCGAACGCCTCCTCGACTTTGCCGGGCGGTAGACCGCCGCAGGCGTCCTCGACCTCGACGATCGCGCGCGTGCCCTCGACGCGGCCGCGCAGCTGGATCGCGCCACCCCGCCTCGAGTACTTCACCGCGTTGCGGACGAGGTTGTTGAGCGCGGACCGGATCAACCTGCGATCGACGAACAGCTTGGCGTCCTGCTCGATATGAACATGGAGCGTGAGGTCCTTGTCCTCGGCATCGCACGTCGCGATCAGCTCGGCGTCGTCCAGGAGCTCGCGCGTCTGCATCAGCTCGCGCTTGAGCTCGATCCCCGACGCGGCGCGGGCCATCGTGAGCGAGTGCTCGATCAGCTCCTTCATCCGCGTCAGCGAACGCGACAGCACCTGTGTGCCGCGCGCGTCCCGCGGGATCTGCTTCTTCATCTGCAGCATCTCGAGCGCGATGGTCGCCGAGGCGATCGGATTGCGCAGCTCGTGAGCGAGGAACGCCACGTGCTCGTTATGCTGGCGCTGGAGCTCCGCGTCGCGCTGTCGCGAATACTCGGACACCGCGCTCGCAATACCGATGATCGTCGCGTCGAACACGCTCTGGAGCTCGTCGAAGGTCACGCCGGCACTCGCCTCGCGGGCGGTCTCGACGATCGCGTCGCGCAGCGCGCCGTATTCGCGGACCACGGAGTCGAGGCTGAAGCCGAGGCGAAGCCGCTGCTCGCCGTGATCGCTCGCGGTCGCGGTGTCCTCGACCGACGTGATGGGGCCCTCGATCCCGGCGTCCGATCGCAGGACCGCGATGATTTCGTCGAGGAACGCGGGCAGGTGATCGATCAGCTCCGCGGCCGGCATCGATTCCGGAGCGATCGTGCCCTGCACCATCGCACGCCAACGGAGCATGACTTCGTCACGACGCCCCTGCAGCACCTCGTGAAGCATCCGTAAGGTGTACGGGGAGAACGCTCGTGGAGCAGTCGAGATCGCCTGCCAGTTTCCCCCAGGAGTACGATGTGGCGATGGGGGCCTTTCGTCGCCGCACGCAGTTCGCTGCTCCGTTGATTTTTACCGTCGCGGCGAGCTGCGGTAGCAAGGGCAGCGAGCCGCCACGGAAGAACCGGTTCCCGAGAACGACCTGGGCCGTGCGGATGAATTTACCGGGGTGCAAAGCAACCGTCGACATGGACATCAACTGTCCTCCCAACGAAGCGTGTGTCGTCGAGAATCCGCCTCCACCCCAGGACATCGAGTGTCCGCCAGGCGCGTCGGGCAAGACCACCCAGCGAGTGGCGCAGCTCGCCGACTTGAGCTGCGTGCTTGTCCCGGAGGGCTGCTTCGAGCTGGGGTGCGCGAAGACGCCGGCGCCGTGTCCGCTGCCACCGGGGCAGACGCTCGTCCACAAGATCGCGTTCGCCTGGCACATCGAGAAGCGTGGCGAAAGCTGTCACGTCGAGGAGGAGGACCACGACTGTCCACCTGGCATGGACTGCAATCCGCCGAAGCCGCGGATGATCCCGTGTCCACCCGGCATCACCGAGGACAAGGACGTCGAGGTCACAAAGCTCGTCGACGGTACGTGCGTGATCGTGCCCGAGGGCTGCAAGGACCTCGGGTGTGCGGTCGACAAGACGCCGTGTCCGCCGTCGTGAGCCAGAGAGGCGAAGACGACAACCTTGTCGGTGCCCGTGTAGTACGGGATCCGGCCATCGGCG
>JAYUYE010000118.1:0-5470 GCA_043752985.1 Myxococcales bacterium | reverse complement strand
GGATGGTGATCCGCGGAGCGAGAAAGCTCGCAGGACGGGGCAGCGAAGTTAGGCCCTGAAGATCGACCCCGGGCAACGTGGCGCCGGAGCGCAGAGGCTCACTTGCAGAGCGGGTAGGCGGTGCTGCCGACGCGGCCGGAGAGATTGCAGCACGCGTTGTCGTTGTTGCTCGCGTCGCACGCCTTCGGGGTCGTCAGCTGACCCGACTCGGGGACGACCACGTAGTCCTTGCAGATGCAGAACTTGCGGCAGCAGAACGGACCGACGGTCACGGCGACGCCGCACGTGAAGCCAGAGACGCACGGCGACTCGGGGACGCGATCGCAATCCTCGTCGGCGCTGCACTCGGCGGTGCACAGGCCGTTGTTGCCGGCCGGAAACGAGCCGCCCGCGGGAAGCTCGCGCGACAGCGGCACGCGAAGGCACGTGCGCGACACGCAATCGAGGGACGGCGATGCGACGACGACCTCCGTGGCTGCCGGGCTCTCGGTTCCGAGATCGCAAATGCGGCCGACCGGTTCGCCTGTGCACCCCACGAGGAGAGCGCAGAGGAGCGAGCCAAACAGCACGACATGACGGCGTCCACTCATCGGGCCCGATAATATGGTCGGGGCTACCCAAGTCAAGGGAACGACTACAAACAACGACGATGGCCGCCGCGGATGGTTTGAAACAGGTCCCTGGCAGCTCATGCGTGTTGGTGTCGGGCCTCGTCGCGATCCGTCACTACCCGTGACGTGCAATCTCGGACGTGATCCCGTGTCCTGGGCGAGGCGTCCGCGTACCGGACCGCCGTTGCCTTGACAGGCTCCACTCCCTTGCCGATGATTCCGCCGGGTCACATTCCCGTGCGGGACGCATGGGGGGATCATGACTCGGAGGACTTTGATGCGATTGATCTCGAAGCTGTCCATCGTCGCGCTCGCTACGCTCACCTTCCAGTCGACTGCCGATGCCCAGAAAAAGGGCGGCACAGACATGGAGTTCGAGCCCGACAACGCGACGTCCACGCCGCCGAGCAAGACGCTCGAGCGCGCGATCAAGCTCTACGACAAGAAGGACTTCTTCTCGGCATCGATCGAGCTGAAGAAGGTCCTCGACGGAGAGAGCGGCGACGACGCGAAGAACAAGCAGCGCGCCGAGTTCTTCATGGGCAAGACGCTCTATCAGATGGGCTTCTACGCCGGCTCGCTCGCTTACTTCGACAAGATCGTCCAGGCCGGCGACGCGCACACCTATCACGGTGCCGCGCTCAAGTGGCTCGCCGCGCTGTCGCGCGTGCTGCCCGAGACGTCCGGAATCCTCGAGAAGATCGGAACGTACGACCCGAGCGCGCTCAACGACTCGAGTCTGCAGTCGGTCAAGGACGAGCTCTTGTTCCTCCTCGGTCGCCACTACTACCGCAAGGGCGCCGACGGCGACTTCGACAAGGCCATTGCCCTGTTCCAGCAGGTCGATCGCAACAGCGAGTTCTACATCAAGGCGAAGTTCTTCGAGGGCGTCACGTACGTCCGCAAGTACGAAGGCAAGCCGGCCGTCGATGCGTTCAAGGACATCTTGATCATCGGTGCGGAGCGCCCGAAGGCGTACAAGGCCGACGATATCTCGAACTATAACGAGCTCGCGCAGCTGCAGATGGCGCGCGTGTTCTACTCGACGCAGCAGTTCGACACCTCGATCAAGTACTTCGAGAAGCTCGACCAGAACTCGGCCGACTGGGCGGAGTCGCTGTTCGAGGCGAGCTGGGCGTACTTCATGAAGACGCTCAACTCGAAGGCGCTCGGCAACATCCACACGCTGAACGCGCCGTACTTCGAGGATCAGTTCTTCCCGGAGTCCGAGCTCCTCAAGAGCGTCATCTACTTCAAGTACTGCCTCTACGACCAGGCCGAAGAGGCGATCCAGGACTTCAACGACAAGTACATGCCCCTCAAGAAGAACCTCGAGGAGCTCGTCAAGAAGTACGACGACAACGCCGAGTTCTACGACTACGTGAAGAAGGTCAAGGGCAACAAGGCCGGCCTCGACATCAAGACGCAGCGCCTCGTCATGAGCGTGCTCAACGACAAGACCCTGCTGAAGACGTTCGCGTGGGTCGACGAGCTCAACAAGGAGCTCGACATGCTCCAGAAGTCCGACAAGGCGTGGCAGACCACCCAGGTCGCCGCCGAGGTCCTCCAGGAGCTCACCGTCCAGCAGTCGGTCGCCGCGGCGGACGCCGGCAAGGTCGCGCGTGATCGAGTCGAGCGCCTCGCGCGCGAGCTGCGCTCGTTGTCGAACGACGGCTTGAAGATCAAGTACGAGATCCTGGGTGCGAAGGCAGAGAAGATTTCCGCCGAGTCGCTCAAGGTCAATCGGGTCTCCGGATCGCACAAGGAAGAGCCGATCCTCGTCGACGACGAGCACTTCCAGTGGAAGTTCAACGGCGAGTACTGGAAGGACGAGCTGGGTTACTACCGGTTCAAGATCCGGTCGCGCTGCCCGAAATGAAGCTGACTGATTGCCCAACGAGCCCGGACATTTAGGTGCCGGGCTCGCGTCGTTTGAGCGGCTTGGTCGGCCAATGACAAACCCGTGACGACCTGAATTCCGCTCTTCGCTAGTGTCACTCGCACGGATTGCCTCGCCAGCATCTCCACGACATGTCCCGCCGGGAAAACAAGGGAATCGCAATGAACAAAGTGAAGCTCGCAATGCTCGGAGTGCTCGTCGTGAGCACGAGTGCGTCTTCGGAAGCTCTGGCCCAGAAGGCCAAGTACACGCGGCAGCAGGACGTCAAGATCGACGTCAAGCTCTCCGACCGCACGAAGCCCACTGTCATCAAGCCCGAGGACAAGAAAGACATCCAGCCGTCGCTGTCGGCCGATGACGTCCTCTCGATCGAAGGTCTGGTCGGCAACATCCGCGGTGAGCAGGAGCAGGTCCTCGCGCAGATCATCGCAAACACGCCTGACTCGGACGTCGAGGAGAAATCCGACGCGTACTTCCGGCTCGGCGAGCTCTACGCCAAGCAGCAGCGCTACTGGCGACTCAAGAGCGTCGAGTTCATCATCAAGTCCGACACGGCGAAGACCCCGGGCGAGAAGGCCAAGCTCAAGACGGAGTCGTCCTCCGCGCAGAACAAAGCCAAGGACTACCTCCTCAAGGCAGTGAAGACCTACAAGGGGCTCACCGACAACGAGGCGTTCCGCAACTATCCCAAGATGGATATGGCGCTGTTCTATTACGGGTACACGCTGCAGGGCGGCAAGTACCTGAAGGAAGCGCGCGCGGTCTACGACAAGCTCCTCAAGAACTACCCGAACAGCAAGTACGTCCCCGAGGCGCACCTCGCGTTCGCGGACTACTACTTCGAGGCCGGCCAGCTCGCGGACGCCGAGAGCCGCTACAAGATGGTCCTCAAGTTCCCGAAGTCATCGGCGTACTGGTACGCGATGTACAAGATGGGCTGGATCCATCTCAACCTGACCCGCTTCCAGGAAGCGCTCGAGACGTTCTTCCAGGTCGCTCAGGCGACGAAGAACGACAAGAAGCAGGAGACCCTGAATCGCGCCTCGAAGAAGGACTTCGTCCGCGCGTACTCGGAGATCGGTAAGGCCGATAAGGCCTACGCCGCGTTCCAGCGCGTCGACAACAAGTACGCGTTTCAGATGCTCGAGATCCTCGCCGACCTCTATCTCGGTCAGGGCAAGAGCGACAAGGCGATCTATGTGTTCCAGGAGCTGATGAAGACGGCTCCGACGAACAAGAACGTCTGCCTGTGGCAGTACAACATCTCGCACGCGATGCTCTCGATGGCGGGCGCCGCCAACAACGACAAGGTCAAGGAGATCGAGAACCTTGTCCGGCTGTGGGGCGCGCTCAAGGGCAAGAAAGTCCTGCCGCAGTCCGAAGCGCAGGAGTGCCACGACAACGCCGCCGCGATGTCCGGCGAGCTCGCTCGCGCCTATCACTCGGAGTCGGCGAAGACCAAGAACCCCGAGACGCTCGCCTACGCCGAGAAGCTCTACAAGGTCTACCTCGACGTGTTCACCGACGCGCCTGACTACCCGCAGACCCAGTACTTCTACGCCGAGCTGATCTGGAGCCGGGCGGAGAACGAGAAGAACCCGCGCCTGCAGACCGAGATGTGGGAGAACGCCGCGGTCGCGTTCACCGACGTCGTCAAGGGCGGCAAGCTCGACCCAAAGCTGACTAAGGAAGCCGCGTACGCCGCGGTGCTCGGCTGGAAGAACGCGCTCAACGTCGACCCGCGCGTGAAGGGTCAGGCCGACAAGGTCGAGGACCCGACCAAGGACTTCGCCAAGGTTCCGGAGCCGAAGGTGATCCCGCCGCGCGAGGAGAAGATGCTCGCGGCGTTCGACATCTACATCAACTACATCAAGGACCCGAAGGACGACGAGCTCGTCGGAATGAAGTTCCTCAAGGCGAACATCTATCGCCGCTACAACCAGTTCGACAAGGCGATTCCCTTGTTCCTGGACATCCTCGACAAGCACCGCGAGCACGAGACCGCGGAGTACTCGGCGAACCTGCTCCTCGATACGTACAACCGCACGCAGAACTACGACGGCATGCTCGCCCTCGCCGACAAGCTCGGCAAGGACCCGAAGTTCCTCGATGGCAAGGATGACCTCAAGCAGACGCTCGCCACGATCAAGGCGCAGTCGATGCGCAAGAAGGCGGAGCAGCTCGAGAAGGTCGCGAAGGAGACCAAGGACTTCTCGAAGTACATCGAGTGCGGTCAGGCCTACCTCGACATCTACAACGCCGATCCCGAAGGCAAGCAGAACGACGAAGTGCTCTACAACTCCGGTGTCTGCTTCGAGGAGGGCCGCTCGATCGGCGCCGCCATCCTGGCATTCAACCTGCTGCAGAAGTACTACGGCTCGAGCAAGCTGACCGCGAAGGCGCTCGCTCGGATCGGCAAGGCGTACGGCGACATCGCGTTCTACGACAAGGCGTCGGAGAAGCTCGAGGAGTACGCGAAGAAGTACGCCGGCGAGAAGGACGCCTACGACGCGATGTCCGACGCGGTGTTCTACCGCAAGGGCATCGGCGATGACGCGAAGGCGATCGAGAACACCAAGTACTTCATCAAGACGTTCGGCGCGAAGAAGCCGCAGGAGGCCGCGAACGCCGCGTTCTCGCTGACGTCGGTCTACGAGAAGCAGGGCGACGGTGACATCGTCATCAAGCACCTCCGCGACTACATCCGGACGTACGGCGCCAAGGGCGGCGAGGATCGCCTCGTCATCGCCAACGCCAAGATCGGCCAGATCCTGTGGACCCAGAGCTGCCCCGTAAAGCAGGTCGATGGCTCGTGCGTGAAGATCGTCCGCGAGCGCGCGATCAACGTGAAGAAGAAGAAGGGCAAGCGCGCCAAGACCAACGACCAGCCGCTGCAGTGCGGCCCGGACTCGAAGATCAAGCTGACGGTCGTCAAGCGCGACGAGCGCAAGCTGAAGGA
>JAYUYE010000117.1:0-5474 GCA_043752985.1 Myxococcales bacterium | reverse complement strand
TTCGTCCCGCCAAACGCGCTCGTCTGTGACGGCTTGTTGCTCAGGTCCTTGATCGAGCTCTGCAGGCCGGTCAGGGCCGACGAGATCTGGGCGGTGCTGGACGACGGGGAGCCGGAGCCACCCTTGACGGGCGCTCCACCGGTCACGGATTCGAGGTCGGTCATGGCTAGCGTGGCCGTACCCACGAGCATCGACCGCGTGACAGCGTGACAGCGTCTGGCCGTGGGTAACAGGCCGGAACCCGCAGGAGACAATACGGCCCGACCAGGAACCGCTGCTCGAGCGTCGAACCCTGTCGTCGTCGATGATCGCGTGCACGACGACCGAACCGAGGACCGCTTTCACCCGACCCTTGTCGGTGATCCGCCGGCTCGCCGCACCGCGACCGTCGGGGCGCCAATCTGTTCACCCAAAGATCACGTGTGGGTCATGTCGAGCTCACGAACCGGAAGCGCACAACGACTGAATGCAGAAGCCTTCCGTCTCTCTCGCGCTGTACCTCGCTGCCACGCTCGGCAGCATCGGATGTGGTGACGACATCACCGAACAACCCACGCCGGACGCTCCGGACCAGCCGCTGCCCGATGCGCCGGTGGTCGACCCGTGCCAGCCCACGACGCTGCGCACCGACCTCGCCTGGTATGGCACCAATCGCGCGACGCTGAGCACCTGGCTCGACTCGCGCGGCTGCAAGAGCCCGGGGTACTCCGCCACGGCCAAGCCGATCGCGCTGTTCGACTGGGACAACACGGTCGTCAAGAACGACGTCGGCGACGCGCTCACGTTCTACATGATCGCGCAGGGCAAGGTCCTCCAGCCGCCGAACCAGGACTGGAAGCTCACCAACAAGTTCATGACGAACGACGGCGCGCTCGCGCTGACCGCCGCGTGCGGCACCACGGTTGCTGCAGGTCAGCCGCTGCCGACCCAAACGGTCGCCGGCGCCGCGTGCGCGAACGAGATGCTGAGCATGTACATCGACAACAAGACCACGACGAACCTGATCGCATTTAGCGGCCACAACTATCGCCGGATGGAGCCGACGTACGCATGGACGCCGCAGCTGATGGCCGGCTACACGCACGCCGAGGTCGCGCAGCTCGCACTCGCCTCGACCACGCCGATGTTCGCGGCTGCCGTGGGCGCGACGCAGACCGTTGGCACGCGCACCGACCTCAATGGCTACCTGCGGATCTACGATCAGATCAAGGACGTGATCCTCGCGACCCAGTCGCGTGGCTACGACGTCTGGGTGATCACGGCGTCGCCGCAGGACCTGGTCGGTGCGCTCGCACCGATGGTCGGCGTCGCGGCTGACCACGTGATCGGCATCCGATCGCTCACCGATAGCGCGGGCAAGCTGACGTACAGCTTCGAAGGCTGCGGTCCGGTTGCGCCCGGCCAGGACATGATCAGCTACATCGAGGGCAAGCGCTGCTGGGTCAACAAGGTGATCTTCGGCGACACCACGGCCGCTGCAATCAATCGCCGCAGTCCGGCCGACCGTGCCCGCATGGCGTTCGGCGCCGGCGACTCCGACACCGACATCGAGTTCCTGCGCGACTCGCAGTACAAGCTCGTGCTCAATCGCGCGAAGACCGAGCTGATGTGCTTTGCGTACCGCAACGAGGGCGACACCTGGCGGGTCAATCCGATGTTCATCTTGCCGCGAGCGATGCGGACGACCCCGTTCCCGTGCAGCACGACCGCCTGCAAGGACGCGGGAGGGATTGGCATGCCGTGCCGCGACGACGCGAACGTCGTCATCCCGGACCAGGTCGACACCGTCCACCCGTAGGCGCGCGCTCGCGCACACGCCTCGACCTGGGGAGCCCACCGTGGCTCCGCCGCACACGGCTGAGGTAGACGTAACCAATGGAACTCAGGTGATCGGCCTAGCGCTAGTTCTTGCAGTGACCGGTCGGCGAGATGTCGTCGGGGTCCCTTACCAAGGTCGAGCGCAGCGGGCGCTCCGCCGTGGTGCGGCTGCAGGGCGACCTGATCATTGCCACGGCGCGCCGGCTCTACGGGGAGCTGCGGACCGTCTGCCGCCGCCGCGACGTTCGTAGCGTCACCCTCGACTTCTCCAAGGCCGGCCGCATCGATTCGTCGGGCATCGCGGTCGTCTCGCTGATCGCCAAGCAGCTGACGCGTGGGGGCAAGAAGCTCGAGCTCGCCCAGCTGTCGGACGCACACAAGGCCGCGCTCGACCTGATGCCGAAGCAGGAACCCGAGGCCGAGATTCCTCAGCCGCCTCCGGGTGCACTCGAGGCACTCGGCGGCAAGGTCATCGAGGCCGGTAGCGGTGTGCGCGCCCTGATCGGGCTGGTCGCCGAGATCGTCCGCCAGAGTCTCGCCGTCGTGACCCGCCGCAAGCGCCTGCCCGCGGGAGCACTCACGCATCAGATCGCGTCGATGGGTGTGCAGGGTCTGTTCATCGTCGGCCTGCTGAGCTTCTTGCTCGGCATGACGATGGCGTTTCAAGGCGCCGTTCAGCTCCAGCGGTTCGGCGCCGGTGTGTTCGTCGCCGACATGATCTCGGTGTCGATGGTCCGCGAGATCGCGCCCCTGATGACCGCCGTGATGATCACGGGTCGCACCGGCGCGGCGATCGCAGCCGAGCTCGGCACGATGCGCGTCCGCTCCGAGATCGACGCGCTGTCGACGATGGGCATCAACCCGGTTCGGTTTCTGATCGTTCCGCGCGTCGCCGCGATCACGTTCGTCGGTCCCGCGCTGTCGCTGATGGGTATGTTCATCGGCATCGGCGGCGGAATGCTCGTCGCCTGGGGCGCGCTCGACATGCCGCCGCAGATGTTCTGGCAGCGGATCACCGAGCGCGTGACGGCGCTCGACTTCCTCCACGGCGTCGGCAAGAGCCTCGTGTTCGCCTGGATCATTGGCATCACCGCGAGCCACCTCGGCATGCGTACCGGCGGCGATGCACTGAGCGTCGGCAACGCGACCACGCGAACGGTCGTCGTCAGCATCCTCGCCATCATCATCGTCGACGCGATCTTCGCCACGATCTCGACCGCCCTGAGGTACACGTGAGCACCGCGCTGATCGAGTGCCGCGGTGTGTCCGTCGGCTACGACGACAAGCCCGTGCTCACGAACGTGGATCTCGTGATCGAGCAGGGTGAGATCGTGACGTTGCTTGGCGGCTCTGGCTGCGGCAAGTCGACGATGCTGCGCTCGCTGACCGGCCTGTTGCCTCCGATCGCGGGCGAGATGCTCGTGCTTGGCAAGCCGCTCTACGATCTCCCGCTCGAGGAGCGCAACCAGCTCCTGCGCAAGACCGGCACCGCGTTCCAACAGGACGCCTTGTTCGGCTCGATGACCGTTGCGGAGAACGTCGCGCTTCCGCTGCACGAGCTGACGTCGCTGCCCGAGGCCGTGATCCGCGAGATGGTGCGGATGCGGCTGTTCATGGTCGGCCTGCCCGGCAGCGAGAAGAAGTTTCCGACCAGCATGTCAGGTGGTCAGCGCAAGCGTGCCGCGCTCGCTCGCGCCTCGATCCTCGATCCCGTCATCATGTTCTGCGACGAGCCGTCGGCCGGTCTCGATCCCGCCGTCGCCGCGACGATCGACGATACGCTCAACCGGTTCCGCGACGCGCTCAACATCACGATCGTCGTGGTCACCCACGAGCTCGAGAGCATTCGCGCGATCTCGGATCGCGTGATCATGTTCGGTCGCGGTTCGGTCATGGCTCGCGGCACCGTCGACGAGCTGATGGCGAGCAAGGATCCCGAGATCTACAACTTCTTCCATCGGGTCGCCAAGACACCCGACCCTGCCGGCGCGCTCGAACAGCTCACGAGGTGAACCATGACAACGAAGGCACAAAAAGTCCGAGTCGGTATCTTCATGCTGGCCACGCTGGCCCTCCTGGCTCTCGTGATCATCGTGTTCGGTGGCGTCCGGTTCTGGGAGAAGAAGGCGAGCTATCAGATCGTGTTCGCGGGTTCCGTGATGGGCCTCGAGAAGGGCGCGCAGGTTCACCTCAACGGCATGCGCGTCGGTCGCGTCGACGAGATCGAGGCTGCGCCCGGTGATCTGCGCAAGGTGCTCGTCTCGATCACCGTCAAGGGCGACGTTCCGATCCACACCGACACCAAGGCGATCCTCGCGTTCGCGGGCATCACCGGTCTGAAGGTGATCGACCTCCGCGACGGCACCCACACCGCGCCGATCCTGCCAAACGGTAGCCTGATCGCCGAGGGCGAGACGATCCTCGACCAGCTCGAAGCGCAGGCAAAGATGATCGCCGCGAAGTCGAGTCAGCTGATGGAGAACGCGAACCGGATTGTCGACAACCTCGCCGCGATCACGGACCCGAAGAAGTTTGATGGCATCGATGAGATCATCGATCAATCGCGCACGATGGCGAAGAACCTGTCCGCGACGAGCAGCACGATGCAGGCGATGGTCACCGAGAACCGCGCCGTCTTGAAGACCTCGCTCGCGAACGTCGACGCTGCGACGAAGAGCATCGAGGCTGCGACCAAGAGCGCCGCGACCCTGATGGACGTCCAGGTCGCGGGCCTGATTGGCAAGGCCGGGCTGTTCATCGACGGTCTCGAAGGCATGGTCCGTGGCAACGATGGTCAGCTCCGCGCCGCCGTCGCCGACCTCCGGCAGGCGAGCCGCAACTTCAAAGAATTGTCGCGCGACCTCAAGCAGAAGCCGTCGCGCATCCTGTTCTCCGACTCTGCGACCGAGAGGAAGCTGCCATGAATGCCTCGTTGATCCTGCTCGCGGTTCTGTTCGAAGTCCTGCTCGGCGCGTGCGCGGGCAAGCTGCCCGAGACGCGGTTCTATCAGCTCGCCGCCACCCAGCAGACGGCCGAGCCGACAGGTGACGCGACGCTGGTCCTCGAAGCACTCGAGACCGACCCAGCGTACGACGACGACCGCATCGTCTATCGCACCACGCCGTACCGGCTCGACTACTACCAGTACCATCGGTGGAGCGCGACGCCGGGCACGATGGTCGGCAACTACCTCGAGCAGGCGTTCGAGAGCAGCGGCAAGTTCCGCTCGGTCGTCCGCGATCAGACGGCAGACGCGCCGGCGGTCCTCGGTGGTCGCGTGCTCGCGATCGAAGAGATCGACACCTCGAAGACCAGCTGGCGTGGCCGCATCGTGATCGAGCTGCGACTGACCGAGACCCGGACGAACACCGTGTTGTGGACGCAGCAGTACGACGAGTCCGAGCCGCTCGCGGCGCAGACCCCCGAGGGCCTGGCGAAGGCGCTGTCGACCGCGATGTCCCGGATCGCGACCCGCGCGGCCCCGATCGTCGCCGAGCACGTCGACCGGCAGATCAAGCTGGTCGCGCAACGCCCTGATTGACTCTCGTTCGATCGTGGCGGGTCGAGTGGCCCGTGTCCGAATGGCTCGATGCGTCATGACATCACGATCGAGCTAACTCACCGCAGTCATGCCTGACATCGTGGTCCGACCACCT
>JAYUYE010000116.1:0-5477 GCA_043752985.1 Myxococcales bacterium | reverse complement strand
TCTTCTTGAACGTCTTCTGTACCGTCATGTGCTCGTTGCCGGTCGCGTGAAGACACGACTGCTCGAAGACGCCGCTGACCTCGTACGAGAACGTGATGCCGCCGACATTTGCCTGGAGGCCGGCGTTGTTCCAGGAGAACCGGCTCTGCACCGCGCCCTTGCCGACGAACCCGACGCCGGTCGTGGTGTCGAGGGTAACGAGCTGCGAGGTATCCGAGAGCTCCGGACCCGTTGCGCAGCCAGTGGCGAGGATCAGACCGAGCGTGGCAAATCGGATCATGGGTAAAGTTCTAGTGCGCCCGTCGGCTGGAAACGTCACAACAATCTGCCGGCCGCGTGCGGAGGTCCTCTGTTTGAGCGATTCTCGAGGACCCGCGTGCCGCAGTCCCCGTCATCTTCGGTCCGCACCGCAGGACTCGCGCTTGCCGTCGGGACCGTGCTCATCGCGCTGGTCGTGACGCAGTGGCCCTTCGAGTACCGGCTCACCGGGTTTGCCGTGCGTGCCAAATGGAACCGGATCGACTGGTCCTGGTTTCCGCGCACCTCGCACGACACCGTCCTCAACCGGGACTTCGTGCTCAACATGCTCATGCTGATCCCGCTCGGCATGGGGTTCGGGCTGTGGCGGCGCGGCGCCTCGGTACGCGTCGTGGCCGAGGCTCTGGCCCTCGGCATCTGCACCGCGGCGACGCTCGAGCTCGCTCAGCTGGCGACCCGCTCCAGGTACACATCGTTTCCGGATTTCTGGCGGAACGCCTTCGGCTGCCTGGTCGGATGCGGCCTCGCGCTCGTTGTTCGGCATCGACTCGTAGTCGCGCGTGCGCGATGACCTCTGGCGACCAGGTCGTCAGCCGAGCGGGATCGTGAAGTGGAACGTGGTCCCGACGCTCAGCGTGCTCTCGACCCAGATCGTTCCGCCATGCCGCTGGACGATGCCATCGCAGATCGCGAGGCCGAGTCCCGTGCCAGCTTTGGTGGTGTCCTTTGACTTCCAGAACCGATCGAAGATGTACGGGATGTGTTCGGGCGTGATGCCCTGGCCGGTGTCCTTGACGCTGAACTCGACCAGGCGCGCGTCCGCGCGGGCGGCGATCGTGATCTTGCCGCCGACCGGGGTGAACTTGATCGCGTTGCCCATGAGATTTGCGAACACCTGAAGGACGCGATTCTTGTCGCACCGGACGGTGGTGCCGACCGGCGCGTGCAGGGTCGTCAGATTGACGCCCTTGGCCATGGATCGTTCCGACAGCATCTGACTCGCCTCGGTGAGCAGGCTCGCGACGTCGCAGGGCTCGACGACCACCGAGAGATGGCCACTCTCGATGGTCGAGATGTCGAGGAGGTCGCCGAGCAGTTGCTCCATCCGGCCGGCCGCGCGCTGGATCGACGACGCGTTGCGATTTGTCGCGGCTTCGTCCTGCAGCAGATCCGCCGCGAGCGAGATCGTTCCGAGCGAGTTGCGCAGATCGTGGCTCACCGTTGCGAGCAGATCGTCGCGGCGCCGGATCGCCATGCGCTGCTCGTGGATATCGGTCGCGGTTCCGTACCACTGGATCACGGCTCCGTCGGGGCCGACCTCGGGAACGGAGCGGCCGAGGTGCCAGCGGAAGACGCCGTCGTGGCTGCGGAGCCGGTACTCCAACTCCCAGGCTGCGATCTTCGCGGCTGCTTTCGCCCACGTCGCGAAGAACGCCTCGTAGTCATCCGGGTGAATGGCGCCCGACCACTTCTCGGCCGAGGGCAGAGCGGCGTCCTGGCCGGTGTACGCGTACCACCGGGCGTTGAGATACAACTCGTCGCCGGCCGCACTCATCGACCACATGATCTGCGGCATCGACTCGGCGAGCACCTTGATGCGCCGCTCGCTGATCTCTGCGCGCGCCAGCGCCTGCTGCAGAGTGGCTTCCATCGCGCGCCGCTCGTCGATATCCGTGTTGGTTCCGAACCAGCGGATGATCCTGCCCGCGGGATCGCGCTCGGCGACGGCGCGGCCGAGGTGCCAGCGATACACCCCATCGTGCCTGCGCAGGCGAAATTCGATCTCGTACGGCTCGCCGGTCGCGAGCGACCGCGTCCACAGCTCGACCGCGCGCGCTGCATCGTCACCATGCAGCACCGCGAGCCAGCCTGCGCCGAGGAACGCCGCAGCCGGCTGACCGAAGTACTTCTCGACGACCGGGCTCACGTAGTCGAGTGCGCCATCCGGCGCCGAGGCCCAGACCTGCTGAGGAATTGATTCGGCAAGGAAGCGATACGCTGCCTCGCGCGTCTCCGCCTGGCCTCGCGCCTGCTGCGCGTCGCGAACCTCGGTTCGCATTCTCTGCCGCTCGCGTTCGCGCACGACGAGGAGCTCTGCCTGCCGGCGGATCTCCTCTCGGCTGATCTGGAGCTCGACGAACACCTGCACCTTGGCGCGCAGGATGTCCGGGTCGTACGGCTTGATCAGGTAGTCGGCTCCGCCATGCGCGTACCCCTTCATCAGCTCCGCGGGGCTGGTGTCCATCGCGGACAGAAACACGATCGGGATATCGCGCGTTCGGGCGCGCTGACGAACCATCGCCGCGGTCTGATACCCGTCCATGCCGGGCATCATCACGTCGAGCAAGATCAGAGCGAAGTCCTGCTCGAGCAGGTGCTTGAGTGCTGCCTCCCCGGACGTGGCGCGGGTGAGCCGGTAACCCAGCGGGGACAGCACGGCCTCGAGCGCGAGCAGGTTCGGCTCGAAGTCATCGACGATCAGGATCGCCGGCACGCGGGTACCCACGCGAACTGCCTCGCCTTCCGCCGCCGTTGCCACGTGCTCACAATAGCTGGTGCTTCGGTCGCTGTCCGACAGGTAGGGGTGAGATCGCGCCACGGTGGCTGGGACGGCTATTCCGTGGGGATGCGCGTTCACGAGAGAGCTTGCCCGTAGCCGGGCGAGCTAGCGACCGCGCTTCTTCTCGCGCAGCATGAACAGGTAGAGGCTCTCGACCTTCTCGCGCGCCCACGGAGTCTTGCGCAGGAACGTGAGACTCGAGAGGACGCTCGGGTTTTCGCTGAAGCACTTGATCCGGACCTGCTGGCCGAGCTCGGGCCAGCCGAAGTGCGCGACGAGCTCGGTCACGATGTGCTCGAGCGTGACCCCGTGGAGTGGGTTCTTCGGTTGCTCGGTCGACATGGGCCCAGGGTACCGGTTCGTGAGTATCTAGGGCGACGCGCCGGCACGCACCCGCTTGCGAGCGGGCTTGCGGGCGCCGCGCTCGATGATGTGATCCAGCTCGGCGTACGGTCACTCGCATGGGGGCGATCACGGACCCAAAGTCGCCAGATCGCGCCGTACCCGCGTCACACGGAGCGTCGACGAGCCGCGGGTGCCATCTTGCGGTTCGCCTCACCCGGCTTGGGCGCCTGCTGCGCCGCGCGGCCGCCCGTCTTCGCCGGAGGCGGCGGGGTAGAGGTCGGCGCTGCTGCGGCCGTGGTCGCCGCTGCAATCACACGTGCGGCCTCATCCTTTTCGATGCAGCACTTCTTGTACTTGTTCCCTGATCCACAGTGACAGAGGTCGTTGCGACCTGGACGTTCGGACATGGCCAGAGGGTACGACATCTGATCCGATTGTGGAGGACGTGGACGCCGGTCGTCGTTCACTCGTCGTCGGCGAGGTTCGCCGGGGGGAGTTGCTCGAGCTGCATGCGGAGGTTTCGCGTCTCCCGCGATTCGCCCCAACGTCGCTCGAAGTCGGCGAGCCGCCTCTTCGCATTGCCGAACTTCTGGTTGTAGAGGTCGTCGACGATCTTGTTCCAGTCCTCGCCCGCCTTGCGCTCGGGCATCGGTGGCGTGATCGCGCGGATCTCCCCGGGGGGCGGCAGTGGCAGCTCGGGCAACGCGTCGACCGCGGGCAGCTCGCCGGTCGCCGGTGCATCGAAAGAACCGGTCGTCACGGACGGCGTGCCGACACGATCGACGGCGGCGGGCTTTGATCCGCCGACGGCAACGCCGACGACGATCGCGGCAGCGAGCAGACCTCCACCGACGGCCCACGGCTTCCATCGAAGCCCCATCGGTGCTGGCGGCGCCGTGCGGGCACGCGGCGGCTGGGTCGCATCCGGAACGAAGGCCGTCTCGACGGGCGCCGGTCGGGTCACCGCGGGCCCGGTCAGCACGCTCGTCTGCGAGCCCGCGTCGATCGCATCGGGAACGAACTGGGTCTGCGTCGCGGTCGAAAGCGACGCGTGCCACGGTGCGGCTGCGGCGAGCGCGTCGGCGAGGGCGGTCGCGGTCGGACGCTGATCCGGGACGATGTGCACCGCTTGATCGATCGTCGTGATCAGATCAGCCGGGAGATGCGGAGCGAGCGTTCTCACCGACGGGATGGGAGCGAGGAGGCCGGCGTTCGTCG
The DNA here is from genome assembly GCA_043752985.1 of Myxococcales bacterium. Classification (GTDB taxonomy): domain Bacteria; phylum Myxococcota_A; class Polyangia; order Haliangiales; family Haliangiaceae; genus JABFXX01. Next base: position 1,096 of record JAYUYE010000116.1, on the reverse strand, counting down.
CGTCGGCCCGAGGCCAGCTGCCGGCAGCGCCGTAGTACAGGGTCGCGCCGAGTCCGAACACGTCGCCCGCCGCCGTCGACTGTCCGCGCAGCAGTGCCTCGGGTGGTGCGTACGCCGGCGAACCGATGAACTGGCCGGTCATCGTCAGCGACGAATCCGGCACATGAGCGACGCCAAAGTCGGCGAGCTTCCAGGTGCCTGCGCCGGCGACGAGGACATTGGCCGGCTTGACGTCGCGATGGACGATGCCGGCCGCGTGCGCGGCTGCGAGCGCGCGTGCGATCTGGATCCCGAGGGCCCGCAACTCGTTCGCCGGCACCGGACCTTTCTCGAACTGCTCCTTGAGCGAAGGGCCGGCCATCCGCTCCATGACGAGATAGGGAGGATCGGCCGCGAGGTCGATGTCGTAGACCTGCACGATTCCCGGATGGTTGAGCGCCGCGATCGCGCGCGCCTCCATGCGAAACCGGTCGTCGAGCATGCGCGCTGCCAGCCCGGTGGCGCCGCCGTGCAGGGTCTTGACGGCGACCGACCGTCCGAGCACGTCATCGACCGCGGCGTAGACGTGGCCCATCGCACCGCGGCCGAGCGTGCCGGTCACCGTGTAGCGGCCGAACCGTTGCGCTCCGTCCACGCCGACAGCGTACCAAGGTCTGATACGCTCGGTGCACGGATGAGCTGGCTCTCCGACCTCTTGCGCGGTGGCACCAACGAGCTCGGGTGGGATGATCTCATCCGCCGTGTCGTCGACGAGGTGTTCCGCCTCAAGCGATTCGGTGCGCGCGGCGAGGTCGTGTTTCCGATCGAGGTCGTCGTCCGGATCACGGTGGGCCAGGGCAGCGTGACGACCGTGCAGGAGCTCGTGGATCGTCCCGAGCTCGACCGCGAGGTCGGGGCAGCGCTGGCGAACCGCTGCGACGTCGCGCTCGATCAGCTCCCGCGTCGCGAGTACCTCGTGTCTCCCGCCGATCGCACGACCATCTCGGTCGCAGAGGGAGCTCCTCGTGCCTGGCAGCTCGTGGTGGAGGGCGGTGACTGCGCCGGAACGATGCACCGGTTTGCGGTGGGCTGGTCGGAGGCGGCGTTCGGACGAGGG
>JAYUYE010000115.1:0-5479 GCA_043752985.1 Myxococcales bacterium | reverse complement strand
GTGATCCAGGTGCCGAGTCGATCGCTGCCTATGTCGGTACGGCCGTTCCGTTTGGTCGGGCCCATCACCTCTCGCTCGGTGGCTGGCACGAGCTCGCCTCGAAGAATGGCCGCCAGGGCTACGGCGGCGAGCTCAACGCGGCTGTCGCCCTACACGGGCGCACGACCCAGGTGATCGCCGGCGCAAAGGTCGGCGTCTATCAGTTCGCCGACGCCGACCTCGCCGCGCAAAACCACTCGCGCATGCAGCCGGGCGGCTTTGGTAGTGTCTCGACGCAACTCCTCGCCGGCCACGTCGAGCTCCGTCTCGATGCGGAGGTTGGCTCGGTATGGCGCGAGACGCCGCGCGCGGTCCTCGAGGGTGGCAGCGTCGATTCGACGACGGCGCATATGTTCGGCGTGCTGTTCGGCCATCGCCTCGTCACCGATACCGGCGTCCAGCTGCGCCGCCTCCAGCTCGACGAGACGATGACCGGTACGCCGAACGCCACGCAGGCGTTGCTGTGGACCGGCGCGGACCTCGTGCTGTGGAGCGACTTCTCGAGCGAGGCGACCGGTCAGTCGCTCGACGACGATCTGCTGCGCCCGACCTATCTCGCGGACTCGGCCGTGGTCGCGTATCGCCACTACGAGATGTGGGGCGAGTCGAACGAGATGTTCAGCGAACGGATGTCGATGGCGAATCGCGCGTCGATCGACGAGCTCTCGGTCGTGGCACGCAAGGCAATCGCCAGCGGCCGCATCGCGATCGAGGTCCGCGGCGGTGGCGGCCGCGATTGGGCGCGCCAGCTGTTTCTGACACGAGCCGGTGGTTCGATCTGGATCGCGCCGACAACCCGGTCGCGACTCTCGGTCTCGATTGATCTGGCGAAGGAGAGCGCTCGCGCTCTCGAGGGCGCGCGTCGCTCGGGATGGATGACCTATCATGTCGATCTCTAGTTTTCGCCGCGAGCTCATGACGGCGTCGGTCGCGGGTGCCTGCATCGGTCTACTCGGCGACGCCTCGAATCCCGCGCTGTCGTCGCTGCCGATTCATCCCGTGTGGGCGCTCGCGCTGATCATCGCTGCTCGCTACGGCGCACGCGGCCTGGTCGCGATTCCACTGCTCACCGCGTCGCTCGTCGTGGCGGAGTGGTTGGCCGGTGGTAGCGGTGCGGCGGTGCTCGCACGTACCCAGTACGCCGGCGACCTCGCGATCTGGTTCGTGGCGGTCGCGGTCGCTCTCGTCGGCGCGTCGCACGAGCGTCGCAAAGAGCTCCTGACTCTGCGCCTCGACGCCGCGGAGCTTCGCGCGCGTGTGGCCGAGACTGCCGTCGACAAGTTGAGTGACACGGCACTCGCTCTCCGCGACCGCTGCGATCGCAGTCAGACGTCACTCGTGTTTCTCGCCGACGTCGCGGCACGCATCAACGAGCCCGACCCGTCGGGCGCAGGCCAGGCAGCGCTCGAGCTCGCGATGGCGCGAACCGGCGCGGGCGCGGGTTTCGTGCAGCTCGTCGATAGCGCAGGCCGACTTCGCATCCTGACCTCGCGCGGCACGTGGAGCGCCGAGAGCTTCCGACCGCCGGCCCTGTTCCGCGATCTGACAGCTGCCGCCGCCATCGAGCGCGGAGTCGCCGTTGCGGCGCACGAAGTCGATGACGTTCGCGCGGAGGACAGCGATCTGGTCGCGCCCTTGATCGGTCCAGACGGTGTCGTGATCGGGGTGCTCGCACTCCGTCGCGTACCGTACCGCGCGCATGCCGGCGCGGTCCGCGAGGACCTGATCGCCGTGGCGCGCTGGGCTGCTGGCCCGCTCGCACGCACCCTGGGTGACGCGGGACCTGCTGCCGCTGCCGCGGTGCGGATCCCCGAGACGAAACATGCTGCGACGTGACCGAGGTTTGCTCGCGGTAACGGTCGTCGCGGCGTTCGTGTGCGCCGCGTACTGGGCCCTGTGGGTCGCAACCGGAGCAAGCTCGACGCTCGTCCTCGCCTTGATCTTTCACATCGCGAGCGCTGCGGCGACCGCGTTTCTGATCAGCCCGCGCCGTCGTGCACTCGCGCTTGCGCTCGGCATCGTGGTGCCGGTACTCGGCCCGTTCGCAGCCGCGCTGTCGACGCTCGTCGCTGGACGTCCCGGTGCGGACCTGCTGCACGATCCTCACGCGGTCGTTCACAAGTTGAGCGGCGTCGAGATCGCGCGCCGCCTCACCGAGAGCCTCCCCGCGTGTGAGGCACTGGTGTCGTCGAGCGTCGAGGAGCGCCGCCAGGCACTCGCGAAGCTCAAGGCTCGCGCAGCGCCCGAGGACATCGCGACCCTGCGTTGGGCGCGGACGCAACCGCACAGCGATGCTGCCGTCGAAGTTGCGCTCGCGTTCGAAGAGATCAGCGCGCGGTTCGAGCACGACGCGACTGCCGCTCGTGCCGCCGTCAAGGCATCACCGTCGTACGCAACCAGCTCGGCGCTGTTCCGGATCCTCTGCGACGGGATCACGAACGGAGTGGTCGATGCACCGCTCGTCGCCCGGCTCGGCGCGGAGGCGTGCCGCAACCACGATGCGGCCGTCCGTCAGGATCCGGTCCGCAGCGAAGACCTGCTCCCCCGACGCGCTCGGCTCGAGCTCGCCATGCATCGCCCGAACGAAGCGCTCGCGCTGCTGCGGGCGAAGCGTCTGGATCTGCGGCGACACCGCGACCTCGCCCAGCTGTATTTCGAAGCTGCCTACGCGGCGCGACGCTTCGACCTGGTGCCGAGGACGTCGCGTGTTGCCGCGTAGTCACGCCGTGACGAAACATGCCGACGTCTGTCTCGTCCTCGAGGGAACGTACCCGTATGTTGCGGGCGGTGTGTCGTCGTGGGTCCACGACATCGTCCGCAGCATGCCCGAGGTCGGATTCGCGCTTCTCCACATCGGCCCCACCGAAGGCGCCTACGGCGAGCCGCGCTACGTGCTCCCAGATAACGTCACGTCCCTGACCGAGCACTACTGTCAGAGCGGGATCGCTCTCGACAACGTTCCTCGCACCGAGACCGAACGCAGCATCCGCGCGCTGCGCCGTCACACGTCACCGACCCGGTCGCGCACCCTCGCCGCGCTTCGCCGGCTGCATCTCGAGACCACGGTCGACGACAAGTTGCTAGCGGACCTCGCGGCGGCAGATCTCACCGTCGAAGCGATGCTGCATGGCGATGAAGCGTTCGCGGTGATCTCCGAGATCGCGCATGCGCGTGCACCCTCTGCGCCGTTCCTGACGTTCTTCTGGCACTTCCGCTCGATGCACGTGCCTCTCCTCCGCCTGCTCGCGGCCGAGGCCCCAGCAGCCGCCGTCTATCACAGCGTGTCGACCGGCTACGCCGGCGTGATCGCGGCGATCGCCAGTCACCGCACGGGCAAACCGATGCTGCTCACCGAGCACGGCATCTACGCGCGCGAGCGCGACATGGAGCTTGCACGCACGACCTGGGATGACGATGCGCGAAGCGCAGCAGCAGCGGACCCGCGACTTCCCGCGACGACCTCGCAGCTCCGTCAGCTGTGGTCGACGTTCTTCGCCCGGTTGTCCCAGCTCGCGTACCACCGAGCCGAGAGCATCGTCACGCTCTCGGAGGTCAACCGTCGCAAGCAGCTCGAAGATGGTGCTGCCGACGACAAGATCACGATCGTCGCGAATGGTGTCGACGTCGATGCACTCGTGGCGGCAGCCGTGCCCGCGACCCCGCGCGAGCCGGGCGCGCCGATTCGCATTGGCTTCGTTGGCCGGGTCGTCCCGATCAAGGACGTGATCACGTTCATCAAGGCATGCGACCTCGCGCTCCGCGACGTCGCGCTCCAGATCGAGATCATCGGTCCCGCCGAGGAGGACTCCGCGTATGCGGTCCGCTGTCGCGAGCTCGTCGAGCTGCTCGGGCGTGGCGACGAGATCCGGTTTGTCGGTCCGCGCAAGCTCGCCGAGATCTACGGCAACCTCGATATCTGCGTGCTGACGAGCTTCAGCGAGGGCCAGCCGCTCGTGATCCTCGAAGCGCACGCGCAAGGCGTCCCCGTGATCGCCAGCGACGTGGGTGCGTGTCGCGAGATGCTCGAGGGACGCGACGCCACCGATCGCGCGCTCGGTCCGAGCGGTATTGTCACGCGGGTCGCAGCGCCCGAGGAGACCGCGGCCGCGCTCGTGCAGCTCGCGCGCAGCCAGAGCCTTCGCCGCCAGATGGGCGAAGCCGGTCGCGCTCGCGTGCGCAGCTGCTACGCCAAGACGAAGATGGTCGGCGCGTACCGCGGGTTCTACGCCGCGCTCGCGATGGACCCGGTGCCCTGATGGCGGGCATTGGCTGGAAGCTCGAACGGATGCTCGAGCGGGACACGCTCGGCTCGACCCTCCAGGCCTATCTCACCGGCGTGGCCGTCACGTCGGCTCCCTGGCTGCTGACGACCGCGGTGCTCGTGACGCTGCGAGTGCTCGCGCGCGGCCACGTCGCCGGTGAGTTCGCCGAGATCGAGCACCTGATCACCGTCATCTACGCGGTGACCTTGATCCTCTCGGCGCCGATCCACGTCGTGGTCTCGCGGTTTGCTGCGGATCGCTTGTACGAGCGGAACCTCGATCAGATCGCCGTTCCACTTCGCCGCGCGCTCACGTTCACACTCGGTGGATTTCTCGTCGTCGGCATCATCACGATGCTCGTCGTCCAGCCGCCGTTCGGCCTCGCGCTCACTGGAGCGCTGCTGACGGCCATCGTCGCGGCGCAGTGGCTGCTGCTCTCGGTCGGTGGTGGCATGAGCTCGCCGGCCGGGGTGCTCGGCGCGTTTGCCGCCGGCGCTGCGATCAGCATCCTCGCCGCGATCGGCCTCGAACGCGCCACCGGCCTCGGCGCACGTGGCTATCTGATCGGCTTCACCCTCGGTCAGACGGTCGCGTTCATCGGCATGCTGCTGCAGATCCTGCGCAGCCTGCCGTCCGAGGAGTCCGACGTCCCGCACGGTGCACTGCGCGGCGCACTCCGCGAGTACAAGCTGCTCGCGATCTCTGCCGTCGCGGTCCAGGCCGCGATCTGGATCGACAAGGTGATCGTGTGGGTGCTGCAAGGTTCCGCGCACGTCTCCGCGCTGTCGAGTGCGACGGCGCTCGCGTGGTTCGCCGTGATCCCTGCGTTCGCCTGGATCTACCTGGGGGTCGAGACCTCGTTCTACAAGGTGTTCCGCCAGTTCTACCGCGGCATCGAAACGGGGGCTGCGCTCGCGACCCTCGAGGAGAGTGCGGCAAGAGTTCGCGCGGAAGCGGGTCGCCTGATCCGCGGCGCAGCGACCGTACAGCTCGTCGTCATGATCCTCGCGATGCTTGCCGCACCGCATCTCATCACAGCACTGGAGCTTCCGGCGGCGACGACACTCTCGCTCCGCCTCTCGCTCGGGGCCGCATCGTTCCAGGTGCTGACGCTCCTCGGCCTGCTGCTGCTCTACTACCTCGATCTTCGTCGCGAGGCCGTTCAGGTCGCGATCGCG
>JAYUYE010000114.1:0-2114 GCA_043752985.1 Myxococcales bacterium | reverse complement strand
CGCAGGTTCTGCGGTCGCCGAGAGCTGCGGCGTGATGGCGAGAGTGCGGGGTTGTTGTTCATGTGTCTGGCCCATGCCGCCTGTGTCGAGCGGGCCCCGAAGAAGTTGCGACGCAACCGAAACGAGCCCTGCACGACAGAGGGCTCATGATTCGAGCGCTCCCCAACCTGACGACCGCCCCGATCACCCCCGCCCGCACGACCAGCCTCACGGCACGCGCTCGGGAGTCACGTGCCATGGACCGCCAGCCGATCTGGGAGGCGCCCGCCAGCTCGCAACTGCCGGAGATTCCGGCCATCGAGATCCGCAGCGAGGCCGCGATCACCGAGGTCATCGAACGCCAGGTCGACCCGGTCGAGGGCCATCTGATCGGCCACCAGCGCAAGGAACAGGAGCTGCGCGTCCTGTTCGCGGCGCTCTCGCTGCACGAGGCCTGGGAGGTTCGCCGGCGCATCATGGAGGCACGTCCCGGTGATCGCCTCGCCGCCAGCTTCCAGCGTCTGGTTCTCGAGCGTCGCGGTCGCCTCGTCGCGTTCCTCGCGGATGCCGGTCGTCGAGCTGCGCTCGATCGCTAGGGGAGCGTGGTATGTACCGGCCGTGGCGATCAGCCTGTCGGTCAACCTGAACAAGGTCGCGCTCCTCCGCAACTCGCGTGGCGCGACCAATCCTTCGCCGAAGATCGCAGGGCAGACGTGCCTCGACAACGGCGCGTACGGGCTGACGCTGCACTGGCGCGCCGACAACCGCCACACGCGCGTCGACGACGTTCGTGAGCTGCGCGCGCTGTGCGATCAGCGCGGCGCGGAGTTCAACCTAGAGGGTGATGATCGCGAGGAGCTGATCGCGCTCGCCATCGAGCTCGACGTCACGCAGTTCACGCTCGTTCCGGTCCGGCCCGGCGAGGTCACCAGTGACCACGGTTGGGAAGTGCCGCGGCAGCACGATCTGATCGCGCCGATCATGGAGCGCCTCAAGGCAAAGAAGATTCGCACCGCGATCTTCATGGATTGCACGCCCGAGGCGATGGCAGCGGCGGCGGCCACGGGCGTCGATCGCGTGGAGCTCTACACCGAGCCGTACGCATCGTCGTTCGGCAAGCCGCAGTTCAAGGTCGAGTTCGAGCGCGTCAAGCAGTCGGCGCAGGCGGCGATCGCCGCGGGGATGAAAGTCAACGCGGGGCACGATCTCAACCTCCGCAACACGCCGTTGCTCGCGCGTGGCGTCCCGGAGATCGTGGAGGCGTCGATCGGGCACGCGCTGATCGCGGATGCGCTGTACATCGGACTCGCCGAGTCGGTACGCCGCTACGTTCGCGTGTGCAACGGCGAGGCGGTCGATGCACCTGTCACGCAGTAGTGCACTGCTGCTCGTGCTCGCGGGTTGCCCGGGGCCGCGGGCACCGAGCGCGCCGAAGTGCCCGCTCGATCGGACCTGGATGATCGCGGGCCAGGACGACGTCGAGGCGCTGGCCGGCTGCACGGCCGCGAGCGCGGTCACGATCCGCAGCGGTGCGACGATCACGCTCGGCCCGCTCAAGTCGCTCGAGACGATCACGGGGGACCTGACCGTCGGGCCGACGGTCGGCATGGAGGAGCTCACGCTGCTCGAGCTCCGTGAGGTTGGTGGGACCGTGCAGATCGTGAGCAACGGCTCGCTGCGCGGGATGTTCTTGCCGCGGCTCGAGCGCGCCGGGCGGGTCTCGGTCGAGGGCAACGCGGCGCTGACGACGATCTCGCTACCCCGGTTGCAGACCGTTTCCGGCTCCCTGGTGATCACCGAGGACGCAAGCCTGGAGCTGCTTGATCTGTCGGCGCTGGTCACCGTGGGCAAGGACCTCGTGATCACGGGCAATCACAAGCTGTCCCTGATCGAGGCCGACAAGCTGACGACCGTTCTCGAGGTCCGGGTGGAGGACAACCGAGCCCTCCCGATCGAGCAGGTCGAGGCGCTCCGCGCAAAGACACCTGCGCCCTGACCAGGTATCCTCGTCGGCATGTCTCGCGATGTTCTCGAGCTCGCTACGTCCCTTGGATTCCTCGACGAGCTCTACGAGCGCTACCAGCAGCAACCTTCCGAGATCGATCCGAGCTGGCACGAGCTGCTCGATTCCGCCG
>JAYUYE010000113.1:0-5482 GCA_043752985.1 Myxococcales bacterium | reverse complement strand
TGGAGTTCGAGATCGAGGGACTGGGCGGGGCGCGGCGCTGGTTCGAGACGCACGCGGTGCCGATGCGCGACGAGACCGGCACGGTGCAGTCCTCGCTGTCCATCATGCGCGACATTACAGAGCGCAGGCGCACCGCGGAGGCCCTCCTCACCGCGACCCAGGATCGCGCCAAGCTGATCGATGCGATCGACGGAATTGTCTGGGAAGCGGACGGTGAGACGTTCGCGTTCTCGTTCGTGAGTCACCAGGCCGAGCGGCTGCTCGGCTACCCGATCGCCAGCTGGCTCACGGAGCCCGACTTCTGGGCCAATCACATCCATCCGGACGATCGAGAGGTGACGGTCGGTCTCTGCGTCGACGCCACTCGTGCTCGGCGCGCCAACGTCTTCGAGTACCGGATGGTCGCAGCCGATGGCAGGGTGGTCTGGCTGCGCGACATCGTCGGCCTATCCAGCGTCAAGGATGGCCCGGTGAAACTCCATGGCCTGATGGTCGACATCACCGATCGCAAGGCGGCGGAGACCGCGATGGTGGCGAGCAGCGAGCGCCATGCGCGGCAGCGGGCGGCGATCACCGACCTCACGCGCAGCACCACCTTGCAGAGCGAGAACCTCGGCGCGGCGCTGCGCGAGATCACCGAGTCAGCCGCCCGAACCCTCGGTGTCGAGCGCGCCAGCGTGTGGCGCTTCAACCGCAGTCGCAGCGCGATCGCGTGTTGCGATCTGTTCGAGGTCACCACCGGTCAGCACAGCTCGGGACGCGAGCTGGGGGCCTCCGACTATCCCGGCTACTTCCGCGCGATCGAGACGAGCGAGATCGTCGCGGTCGATGATGCCGTCACCGATCCGCGGACGCGCGAATTTGCCGATGGGTACCTGAAGCCGCTCGGAATCACCTCGAAGCTCGATGCACCGATCCAGGTCGACAACGAGATCGACGGGGTGCTGTGTCACGAGCACGTCGGCGACCCACGCGAGTGGACGACGGACGAGCTGAGCTTCGCGGTCTCGATTGGAAATCTCGTGTCGCTGGCGATCGCGCAGTCGGAGCGGCGCCAGCTCGAACAGCGATTTCGGCAGTCGCAGAAGATGGAGGCGTTCGGCCAGCTCGCGGGTGGGGTCGCGCACGACTTCAACAATATCCTCGCCGCCGTGATGATGCAGGCGAGCGACGCCGCGACCACCGTGGGTCTCCCGGCCTACGTCGTCGATGCGCTCGCGGATATCGAGCTCGCCTCCGCGCGCGGCGCCACGTTGACCCGCCAGCTGCTGGCGTTCAGCCGGCGCCAGATGATGCAATTGCGTGCGATCGATCTCAACACGAGCGTCACCAGCATGATCCAGATGCTGAGCCGGATCCTCGGGGCGGATGTCGAAGTCGAGGTTCATCTCGCGCCCGGCACGCTCGTCACACATGCCGACCCCGGCATGATCGACCAGGTGCTGATGAACCTCGTGATCAACGCCCGGGACGCGATGCCAACCGGCGGTCGCCTCGTGATCGAGACGGCGGCGCGCACGATCGACGAGGTCGAAGCTCGCACGATGATCGACACCGCAGCTGGCCGCTACGTCTACCTCCGCGTCACGGACAGCGGGTGTGGGATTCCACCAGAGAATCTCGCGCGGATCTTCGAACCGTTCTTCACCACCAAGGAGCCCGGCAAGGGCACGGGACTCGGGCTCGCCACGGTATTCGGGATCGTCAAGCAGCACCGCGGGGTGGTTCAGGTCGACAGCACCGCGGGTCGTGGCGCGATCTTCACGGTGATGTTCCCTGCGAGCGACGCCATCCCGGTCTCCGAAACGCTCCGCACCCCGAAGCCGCGCGGCGGAACCGAGACGATCTTGGTTGTCGAAGATGATCCTCAGGTGCGGCGGATGACGCGGATCGTGTTGGAGCGTCGCGGGTACCACGTGCTCGAGGCCGCGACCGGCGACGAGGCACTCCGCGTCTGGGACAAGGCGAGTCGCGTCGACGCACTGTTGACCGACGTGATGATGCCGGGGATGACGGGCCGCCAGCTCGCGCAGCGCCTCCAGCGTCGCGATGCGGAGCTCAAGGTGATCTTCATCAGCGGTTACAGTGCGGAGCTCGCGGGTCGCGACATAGTCTTCCGCGAGGGCGAGATCTTCCTCCAGAAGCCGTGTCCGCCGGACGTCATCCTCGAGACCGTTCGCCGCTGCCTCGATGAGAGTCGCTGACCCTCGCCTTCACCCACACCCACGCAGAGGGCGTCGGTCTGCGCGAACCTACGTGAGGGTCGGGCGGAACGGGCATTGGAGAACCCGCTGCGGGATGGCCGACAACCGGGACACGACACGCTCGATCTCGACGAGACCGACCGCATCAGTCTCCCACGAGCGCGGACGCAGGCCGACTGGTGGCCCGCTCCTCGGTTGCCGCAGATCAGGTCGCGCCGCCACAAAACCGGTCCATGCCGCGGCCGCGCGACCCACAACCCGTAGCTGAACACCGCGAAACCTGCCCGAAATCGCGGGCTGCTTACGTGCACCTCAGGGACTACACAGAATCCCTGGGTCTCGTAAGATTGGTGCATGGTGATCCGGCTCTCGGATGAGAAGAAGCCTCCTGCGAAGGGGGACCGCCAGACGGGCCTGGTGCTCGATGAACGCACGCGCACCAAGAAGCCCCCGATGTACAAGGTGCTGCTGCACAACGACGACTACACGACGCGCGAGTTCGTCGTGTGGGTGCTGACGACGGTGTTCCACAAGAGCGAGACGGACGCGACGGCGGTCATGAGCCACGTCCACAACAATGGCGTCGGCGTTGCCGGCATCTACACGTTCGAGGTCGCGGAGACCAAGGTCACCAAGACCCTGCACCTCGCCAAGGCCCAGCAGTTTCCACTTCAGCTCTCGATCGAACCCACGGACTGAGAGGCTCATCATGCTGTCGCCAGAGCTCCAAGCCACCCTGCAGCGCGCCGTCGATGACGTGCGTGTTCGCCGCCACGAGTACCTGACGCTCGAGCACCTGTTGCTCTCGATCCTCGACGATCCGAGTGGTGCTGACATCGTCACCAAGTGCGGCGGCGATCCGGACAAGCTACGCGGCGACCTCCAGCGCTTCCTCGACGAGGAAGTCGACGAGCTGCCCGAGGGCGAGGAGTCGGGTCCCGACCAGACGCTCGCGTTCCAGCGCGTCCTCCAGCGCGCGGCGATGCACGTCCAGGCCGCGGGTCGCCAGCAGATGACGACGGGCAACGTGATCGCGTCGATGTTCCGCGAGCGCGACTCGCACGCGGTCTACCTGCTCGAGAAGCAGGGCGTGTCGCGGTTCGACGTCATCAACTACATCTCGCACGGCGTGTCGAAGGTCGACACCGGTGGCGGCCCCGTCGTGCCGCGTGCGCGCGGAGTCGACGACGACGGCCAGGAGGATGCGAAGGTCTCGAACCCGCTCGAGAGCTTCTGTGTCGATCTCACCCAGCGCGCGCGCGAGGGCAAGATCGATCCGTTGATCGGCCGCGCCGACGAGCTCGAGAGGATGATCCAGGTGCTGTCGCGCCGGCGGAAGAACAACCCGCTGCTGATCGGCGAGCCCGGAGTGGGCAAGACCGCACTGGCCGAGGGCCTCGCGTTGCGGATCGTGGACAACATGGTCCCCGAGTCGCTCAAGGACGCGAAGCTGTACTCGCTCGACATGACCGCCGTGCTTGCCGGCACGCGGTATCGCGGTGACTTCGAGGAGCGCCTCAAGGCCGTGATGAAGGTCCTGATCGGCGATCCCAAGTCGATCCTGTTCATCGACGAGATCCACAACATCATCGGAGCCGGCGCCACGAGTGGCGGCACCATGGACGCGGCGAACATCCTCAAGCCACCCCTGTCGAACGGCGAGCTTCGCTGCATCGGCTCGACCACGTTCAAGGATTATCGCCAGGCGTTCGAGAAGGACCGCGCCCTCGCGCGCCGGTTCCAGCGCATCGACATCGGCGAGCCCACGATCCCCGAGGCGATCGAGATCCTGAAGGGTCTCAAGTCGCGCTACGAGGAACACCACAACGTGAAGTACACCGACCAGGCGATCGAGGCTGCGGTCGAGCTGTCGGCACGTCACATCTCCGGCTCGCAGCTGCCCGACAAGGCGATCGATGTGATCGACGAGGCGGGCGCGAAGGTCCGGCTCATGCTGCCGGAGAACCGCCCGAGCGAGATCCTGCCGTCGTTGATCGAGGAGGTGATCGCGAAGATCGCCCGGATCCCGACGCGCAGCGTGTCGAGCGCCGACAAGAAGAAGCTCGGTGACCTCGAGGGTGATCTCAAGCGGCTGATCTACGGTCAGGATGACGCGATCAAGCAGCTCTCGACCGTGATCAAGCTGTCGCGCGCGGGACTCGGCTCGCACGACAAGCCGACCGGAAGCTTCCTGTTTGCAGGCCCCACCGGCGTCGGCAAGACCGAGCTCGCCAAGCAGCTCGCCGCCGTGCTCGGCGTCGAGTTCCTCCGGTTCGACATGTCCGAGTACATGGAGAAGCACACCGTCTCCCGGTTGATCGGCGCACCACCCGGCTACGTCGGCTTCGACCAGGGCGGTCAGCTCACGGATGCGATCAACAAGCATCCGTACTCGGTCGTCCTGCTCGACGAGATCGAGAAGGCGCACCCGGACATCTACAACATCCTGTTGCAGGTCATGGACCACGCGACCCTGACCGACAACAACGGCCGCAAGAGCGACTTCCGCAACGTCATTCTGATCATGTCGAGCAACGCGGGTAGCCGCGAGATGGCGATCGGGAAGATCGGGTTCGGCGACTCGATCAACGACAACAAGGACGGCAAGAAGGCGCTCGAGCGCGTGTTCACGCCCGAGTTCCGGAACCGTCTCGATGCCACGGTGTTCTTCGGCTCGCTGCCGGTCGACGTGATCAAGAAGGTCGCGCGGAAGTTCCTCGACGAGCTCGATGGTCAGCTCGGCGAGAAGAAGGTCGAGCTCGAGGTCACGGATGCCGCGGTCGAGTGGTTCGTCGAGCACGGTTACGACAAGGCGATGGGCGCACGCCCGATGGCGCGCCTCGTCCAGAACACGCTCAAAGCGCCGCTCGCGAACGAGATCCTGTTCGGCAAGCTGATCGACGGCGGCATCGCCTTTGTCGACGCGAAGAACGGCGAGATCGTGATCAAGTGCGAGTCGCTGCCAAAAGATCCGGTCGCAACGCCGGACTCCGACGAGCCGGTCGGCGCGAACTGATCTCGCGTGGCGGGCCTGGACGGTCGCGACCCGCGCGTCGGCGACGCGGCGTGACGCTCGGCGCCGAGCAGCGAACCGAGCCCGCCCATCGAGATCCCGCCGAACCAGATCAGGACAAGCTCGCGCAGGGCCATCGCCTGCTCGGAGCGACGCTGGAGGCTTCCATGGGCTGACTTCCTCGACCACTCCGAGTTCCGGGCTCGGTGCGACAACCTGCGCGATCGGTGAGTTGTGCGTCGGGCCGAGCGGCACGATGTTTGAA
>JAYUYE010000112.1:0-5487 GCA_043752985.1 Myxococcales bacterium | reverse complement strand
CGGTCAACGGCTCGCCGAGGAACCGTGGCGCGAGCTCGTCGAGCCGCGACGTATCCGTCGCGAAGCAGTCGAGGCGCCCCGGTCCCGTGCGCAGATTTGCGCCGCTACCGAGTGCCGTGCCGGCGGCTTCGGCCATCGCGATCGCCGAGTCGACGACCGCGATCGGCTTGCCGGCGAGCTCGGTCGCGACCCGCGTGATGACGTCCTTCAGCAGGGGATAGTGGGTGCAGCCGAGCACGAGCGTGTCGAGCTGCGGGTCCATCGCGAACAGCTGCGTGAGGTAGCGGCGCGCGACGAGAGCGGCGACATCGTCGTCGATCCAGCCTTCCTCGGCGAGCGGCACGAGCAATGGACAGGCGAGCGCGCTCAGCTTCGCGGCAGGATTCCGGCTGCCGATCGCCGCCGCATACGCTCCGGACCGAATGGTACCGAGCGTCCCGATCACGCCGACGTGACCGTTTCGGGTCGCTGCGAGGGCTGTCGACGCTCCGGGCTCGACGGCACCGATCACCGGGACCGGGCTCGCAGCGGTCAGCGCAGGCAGCGCATTCGCCGATGCCGTGTTGCAGGCAATCAGCACGAGCTTGACGCCGCGATCGAGGAGGAACTGCTGACACGCGAGCGAGTAGCGCTCGACGGTGCGCGGGCTCTTGTTGCCGTACGGAACCCGAGCGGTGTCGCCGAGGTAGACGATGTCCTCACCAGGTAGGTGCGCGCGCAGCGCACGAACTACGGTCAAGCCACCCACACCGGAGTCGAACACCCCGATTGGATGACGCTTGGTAAATGTACGATCTTGCCCCATCGGCGACTCCGGATTGCGACGGGCTGTCACAGTCGGCAACTCAATCTGCCAGACCGAGAACACCGTCGCCAGGAAAACGCCTCAGCGCTGGCGATGCTTCCGGCGCAGTGGCCGGGCGGCACGCTTCCCCTCGAACGCCCACAGGAGCTGGAGGAAAGTCGCGGGCTTGTCGTCGAGGGACTGGTAGAAGCGAGAGATGCCGGGGAACGACCGCTCCGCGAGCGGGAGCTCCCGTTCTGTAATACGTCCCTGCACTGTGCCGCTCGCCTTGAGCACAGGACGTACCAAACTCCTCCAGCGAGGAAAACTCCGATGGGACTGTGATGAGTGGCGCATGGTAGGTATCCCCGCCCATGTCCCCTGACGCGCCACAGAGCGATCGCCTGGGTGGCCTTATCGAGGCCGACCCGGTCGTCATGCTCGAGATCGCCGCTGCGATCGCGAACGAGGGCGGAGGCGCGTGGCCCGCCGAGCGCGTCACCGACATCGCCGGGGAAAACGCTCCGCGCCTCGCCGACGCCGACAAGGACCGCACCCGCGCCGCGATCGAGACGATGCTGATGGGGCGCGACGTCGACGAGGCGCTCGAATGGCTGCGCGCCACGAAGATCTTGCCGGTGCTGTTCCCCGAGCTCGCAGCGACCGTCGAGCTGGTGCAGGAGACGGGACGCCAGCACAAGAACGTCTGGGATCACACCAAGCAGGTCGTGCGCCAGACGGTTCGCCGTCCACTCGTCCGGTGGGCCGCACTGCTCCACGACATCGGCAAGGTTCCGACGCGGACGTTCACCGAGGAAGGCGTTCACTTCCACGGCCACGCCGAGGTCGGTGCGCGGATGTTTGACCGCGTGTGTCAGCGGTTCGCGTTCGCGCGCGACGAGCGCCACACGATCCGCTTCCTCGTGCGACATCACCTGCGGACGAATCAGTACAGCGAGCACTGGACCGACAGCGCTGTGCGCCGGTTTCATCGCGAGATGGCGGCGCACATGACGGACCTTCTGGATCTGTCGCGCGCGGACATCACGTCGAAGCGACCCGGCCGGCGCACGACGCTGCTCGAGCAGATCTCTGCGCTCTCGGATCGCGTCGAGCGGCTCGCCGAGGCCGATGCGAAGCTGCCGCCGCTACCCGGTGGCGTCGGCAACTCGATCATGACCGCGTTCGAGATCGCACCGTCGCGGCTGATCGGCGATCTCAAGCGCTCGCTCGAGAAGGCGATCGAGGAAGGCGTGCTCGAAGCTCGTCGAGAAGACGCGTACTACGTCGCGTACATCGCGCGGCAGAATCTGATCCCGAACGTCGCGCCCGAGAAGCTCGCCGCGATCATCGAGGCCGGTGGTGACGTGCTGGGCGACGATTCCCTCGAAGGTCCTAACAAGGGTGTCGACCCGGAGGATCCGTCGCCGGGAGTGCTGTCGTGCGGCCACGACCCCGACAACGATCCGTGCGTGCATCGCGACGCGGATCCGGACGATCCCGATCTCCACCGCCACTAGAGGGACGTGATCTCGGGCGCGGCGGCTAGAGGCTGCGCCGCGGCGAGACGACCGCGTTCGCGATCAACAGACCGGCAACGATACCGACTGCGACGATGAACATCGCGAAGACCGTCTCGACGCCGGTCAACGTGTCGTGGTCGAGCAGCGATCCCATGCCGCGCAGCCCCATCGCTCCGGGGACCAGCGTCAGCACGGCGGGGACCTGAACGATCTGTGCAGGTCGCTGGAGCAGGCGCGCGTAGACGTTGCTCAGCACGCCGAGCGCGAAGGCTCCGACCATCACGCCAAGCTGTCCGTACGACGTGCCGCCGAGCCACTCGGCGCCGGCGCGGCTCCCGACGTAGCCGATCACGCACGCCGCGAGGATCCAGCCGAACGCGCTCGGCCGCGCGCGCACGACGATCGACATGCCGAGCGACGATGCGACGAGCGCGGTCCAGTGCGCCCACTCCGGCAGCGCGATCGGGATGGCCTGGTTGACGTCGACGAAGGCAGCCGCGAGTTGCTCGCCGAGTGCGACGCCGACGACAAGCTCGAGCAGCACGATCACCGCGGACATCAGGCGCGCGGTACCCGAGATCAAGTTGCGCGTCGCGAGCTCGGTCATCGCGACGGTCAACGACATGCCCGGCAACAGCACGATCAACGCGGCGACCGTGACGACCGATGGATTGATCGAGTGCCACATCGCGGACACCACGCCCGCGGCGAACGCGGCGAACGCCGCACCGACGAGCTCGAACACGCGCGCCTGGTCGGTCGAGCGCTTCGCGTACTGGGCGAGGAGGCCGAGTGACAGACCGATCGCGGCTGCGACCGCGACGTCCTCGATGCCGCCACCGAAGAACACGGCGAGCGCACCGGCAGTCAGCCCGTGCATCAGCGTCGACACGCCGTGGCCGTAGCGCGGCGGCGCAGCGATGATCTCTTCGAGCCGATCGACGCCCTCGGCAGCCGTGATCGATCGCATCGCGACCGCGTCCGCGAGCTTGTCGACCTGGGCGAGCTTGCCCATGTCGAGCTCGCCGCCCTCGACCCGCATCATCCGGGTGCGCAGCTCGGCGGGCTCGCCGAAGCTCATGATGATCGTGGTCGGGGTCGAGAACACCTCGGCTGCCAGCCCGAGCCGGGCGCAGCACACGCGCAGAGCCTCCTCGAGGCGATGAGCGGGCGTTCCGTAGCGGTGGAGGGCTTTGGCCAGGGCGAGCACGAACTCGATGGCATCGACGTCCGGCGGGGCGCTCGCGCTCACCGGCGCACTGTATCGCCGTCCGCTGCCAGGACCCCGAAAACGCGAACGCCCGGGCGGCAACCCAGGCGTTCGTTCGAACAAGACAATCTAACTAATTAAAAATGTAGGCTTAAATCTTAAGTGCCCGGAATAATTTAGATGCGAACCAGCGCGGCAACGCCGAGACGCGCCCCGGACTAAAGCAAGGCATGGGCCAGCCACTCCGCGACAGCCGCAATGCCTTGTATTCACGCATCTTGCGTGGTACCGCTGGCCTCCGACCCGCCATCCGCAGCGACCGCGTTAGGACATTCATGTCGCGACGCTCCGGAGCGGGCGCAACAGATTGCAGAGCCAATGCAGAATATGCTCGTGGTCAATGCCGAGGGACCCGAGATCCGCGTAGCGGTTGTCGAAGAGGGGTCCCTGGCTGAGTTCTTTGTCGAACGCAAACGTGATCGAGGAATCGTCGGAAACATCTATCGTGGAAAAGTAAGCCGCGTCCTTCCTGGGATGCAGGCGGCCTTCGTGGACCTCGGTCCCAAGGTCGAGCGTGCAGCGTTTCTCTACGTCGCCGATGTGCTCGGCAGCGGGGACGAGAGCAAGCTGTTCGCGGATGCGGACATCGACGAAGGCGACGATTCGCCCGAGGGTGCCGCGTCCCGGCTCGCGCGCTCGCGCAAGCAGCTCGCGAACCGCAAGATCGAGGACCTCCTGCGCCCGGGCGACTCCGTCGTCGTCCAGGTGACAAAGGATCCGATCGGTCTCAAGGGCGCCCGAGTCACCGGCTACATCTCGTTGCCGGGCCGCTACTCGGTGTTCATGCCGCACGTCGCGCAGATCGGCGTGTCGCGCCGGATCGGCTCCGACAAGGAGCGCCGTCGGCTCCGCGATCTGGTCAACGAGGTCCGGCCGAAAGGCTCGGGCTTCATCGTGCGGACCGCTGCCGAGGACGCGAACGATCAGGAGCTCCGCGATGACGTCGACTTCCTCGCACGCCTGTGGGGACAGATCGAGACGCGCGAGAAGGACCAGCGCGGTCCCGGCCTCGTCTACGCCGATCTAGATCTCTCGCTGCGCGTCGTGCGTGACCTCCTTCGCGAGGACACGAGCGAGGTGATGATCGACGACGACGAGCAGTACGACCGCGTGAAGAAGTTCACGCTGGCGTTCCTGCCGCGGTTCGCCGAGCGCATCAAGAAGTACGAGCAGCGCCGGCCGATCTTCGACCACTATCACGTCGAGCCCGCCCTTCGGCTCGCGGTGGCGCGCAAGGTCCCGCTGCGCTCGGGTGGCTCGATCGTGATCGATCAAGGTGAAGCACTCACCGCGATCGACATCAACACGGGCAGCTTCACGAACACCGGGTCCGGCAACCTCGAGGACACGGTCACCGCGAACAACCTCGAGGCGTGCGAAGAGGTCGCGCGCCAGCTCCGCCTCCGCAACATCGGCGGCATCATCGTGATCGACTTCGTCGACATGGACAAAGAGGGCAACCGCCGCAAGGTCTGGGACGCTTTCCAGAAGGCGCTGACGCGCGACCGGTCGCGGACCAACGTCACGAAGATCAGCGAGCTCGGCCTCGTCGAGATGACGCGCAAGCGGACGCGCGAGTCGCTCGTGCAGCTCTTGACCGAGCCGTGCCCGACCTGCGAGGGCTCGGGCGTCGTCAAGTCGGTGACCACGGTCGCCTACGAGATCCTGCGCGAGGTCCGCCGCTCGGGCTCGCTCGTCGATAACGACAAGATCGATATCGAGTGCGCGCCGCGCGTCGCCGAGGTGCTGTCGCGTCAAGAGCGCGACTATCTCGATCACCTCGAGAAGCGCTGCCAGAAGAAGATCGAGGTCGTCCCGCAGAAGGGATGGAAGCCTGATCAGTTCCGCGTCGCCGGCAAGATGTCGACGGAGATCGCGGCCGAGGCGCTCGCCGATGCGCCGAATAGCAA
>JAYUYE010000111.1:0-12616 GCA_043752985.1 Myxococcales bacterium | reverse complement strand
TCTGGTTGGACGCGAACCTGAGGAAGCCATTCGCATCGGTGCCAAGCTCGCCGGCGCACAGGACGGGCGCCCCGCCGACGACCGACGAGTGATGCCAGAACTCGAGCACGTCGGGAAGGTGGACCTCCGTGTGTGTTCTCGCCTCGTGATGGTCACGCACCTGCACCCATTCGCGGACGCCGATCGCCATGCTCTCGCCGTCGCTCGCGTAGAGCGCTCCGTCGGTCGCGAGGGTGAACATCGCGCGACCTTCCGATCGTTCGAAATCCCACCCCCGTACTCCGGGGAACATATGGGTCGTGTCGAACACATTCCCCGTCCTGAGATGGCGGAGAGCGCCGTGCTGATCGACGTGAACTTGATGAGGCTCGGCGTCCCGCGGATCGCGAAGGTAGCGGGTGCGGGCGAGCAGCTGACGAGCCGCGTTTCGGGGATCGGGCAGCATCCCGAGCGGGGGGGCCCGATCGACGTTGACGTCGGTCTCGTTCCTGAACGGGGAGAGGAGCTCGAGCGGCTCCATCAACGAGTTCTAGTACATCCCCTCGAAGGGATTCGGTCCCTTGGGGAGGTGGGAGGCGTATGCGCCTGCGTTTGGACGCGGCGGGGCTGGCTGATTTCCGCTGAGATGGGTGGCGTACTTGGCGCCGACGCCACGCATCGGGGCCGGTGTCGTCGGGCGGCTGGGTGCCATATGGGAGGCGTATGGGCTCGC
Source organism: Myxococcales bacterium (assembly GCA_043752985.1). Lineage (GTDB taxonomy): Bacteria > Myxococcota_A > Polyangia > Haliangiales > Haliangiaceae > JABFXX01. The sequence continues at coordinate 11,904 of JAYUYE010000111.1, read as the reverse complement.
GGTCGGGGCGGGACGCGGCGGGGCTGGCTGAGGCGAAAGGTGGCTCGCGTAGGCGAAAGACGGCATGGGTACTTCTCCAGGATGTCAGCGGTTGACGAACCCCCAACCTAGGAAACTTGGGTGTAATATTCCACTAAAAAATCGTGAGGCCGGGCACATTTCGGAATAGATCTCGGCGCAGGCTCGCTGCGCCGGCACGGTTGGCCGTGGCACCCAGATGGCCAATCTCGATGCCGACGGTCAAGCGCAGTGCGCGATGGTCCGCTGCCACTTCGAGAATATCGAAGTGTTCGGTGGGAATAATGGAAGAGACCGGATGCCGCGCTTGGTTCACGGTGCCGTCCGTCGGACGCCCGAACTGATTCGCCGTGGAGCTACTCCTCGCATTCTTCCTCTTCGGTGTTGTCGCTCGGGTACTGCGATCGGAGCTGGCGTTCCCTCCTGCGTTGCACGAAACCCTGAGCGTCGTCCTGCTCCTCGCGATCGGGCTCAAGGGTGGCATCGAGCTCGCTGCGCAGTCGCTCGCCGAGGTGTGGATGCCTGCACTGTGCGTCGTCGGGATGGGGTGCGCCCTGACCGTGATCGCATACCTCGCGCTCTCGACGTGGGTCCGGCTCCCCCGCGTTGACGCTGCGGGCGTCGCGGCACACTACGGATCCGTCAGCATCGGTACGTTCGCGGTCGCGAGTGCCAGCTTCGCCGCACAGGGCGTCACCTTCGAACCGTCATTCTCGGTGTTCGTGGTGCTGCTGGAAGCGCCGGCGATCTTCATCGGAGTCGCGTTGGCCCGGCGAGGCGTGTCGCCCGGATCGAGGTCGGGCTTCGGGGTCGCGGCCCGGGAGATCATGTGTGGGAAAAGCCTGGCGCTGCTCGTCGGGGGGCTCGCGATCGGCTGGGCCTACGGAGCCGATGCCATCGCTCCGATCGCACCGTTGTTCTTCGGCGGCTTCAAGGGGCTGCTGGCGCTCTTCTTGCTCGACATGGGCCTGGTGTGCGGTGACCGATTCTCGTCGCTGCGCCGTCATGGCCTGCGCCTGGTCGTGTTCGCGATCGTGATGCCGCTGGTCGGGGCGGTGATCGGGGCGGGTCTCGGCAGGTTGCTGGGCTTCTCGGTCGGTGGCACCGCGATGCTTGCCACGCTCGCCGCAAGCGCCTCGTACATCGCGGCGCCGGCCGCGATCCGGATCGCGGTCCCGGAGGCAAACCCGACGCTCTCGCTCACCGCCGCCCTGGGGATCACGTTCCCGTTCAACATCGCGATCGGGATCCCGCTCTACCTCGAGCTCGCGAGGCAGCTGTCGTGATGGATCGCGCGACCAGCGTGGTGGTCACGATCATCGCCGAGGAGGCCCTCGAGTCGCTGCTCGTGCGTGACCTCGATCAGCTCGGAGTGACTGGCTACACGATCACGGATGCACGCGGGCGCGGGCATCGCGGAGTTCGTCGGAGCACCAGCGCCGAGGGCGGAAACATTCGCTGCGAGGTCGTCTGCACCCGGCAGTTGGCCGCGAGCCTCGTCGATCACCTCGAGCTCGCGTACTACGAGCACTACGCCATGATCAGCTTCGTCACCGAGATCGTGGTGCTCGTCGAAGGGTGATGCGTCTGCAGGCCGGCACGCGCGCCGCGACAAGCGGAGCGGTGAGCGCCGGCGGTCGTGGTGGGAGATCTTCGACTGACGAATGCCGCGAGGGTGCACGTGGCAGAACGCTCACCGAGCGCCATCGGTAGTGACCTCGGGCGGGGTACCCATCGGCCCGTCGACGGTCGTCTTGCTACCGAGTGCAGAGTCGATTGCCGTGTCGTGCGTGAGTCTCGGCTGGCGGGAAACTACGGAACACACCGTGCATCGTGTCGACCTATGGGCTTCAAGAAGATTCTCGTCGCAGTCGACTTCTCCGAGCCGTCGCACAAGGCGCTTCAGACCGCCGCGCAGGTCAGCGCAGACACGGGCGCCGAACTGGTCCTCGTTCACGTCTGGCGGCCGAACTCTCAGACCTACGGTGGTCTCGTCTTTCCCATCACATTCGCCGAGGACTACATCAAGGACGCCGCCGTGAAGCTCGATGGCTTGCGAGGTCTTGCAGAGGCTGCAGGCGCGAAGCGAGTGACAAGCGAGGTCCTGACCGGTGCGCCGTGGCACGAAGTCATCGAGATGGTTCGCAAGGACGAGTCGTTCGATCTCATCATTGTCGGTTCCCACGGCCTCACCGGTTTCAAGTACGTCCTTCTTGGCTCCGTCGCCGAGAAGATCGTCCGGCACGCGCCCATCCCGGTTCTCGTGGTGCGAACCCGCGACTGAGTGCGTGAGTGTCGGACGCGTCGCGCGCGCGCGGCGCGCGATCCGGCAAGCAGGGATCCCGTCGCGTCGTTGATCCTGCGTGCTGGCTACCGCCGTCGGGTAGCATCACGGGCGATGGACTTTGTCTTCATGCTCACGCGCTTCGACCGCACCGTCTCGGATGGCCTCGACGTCCTCGACGACATCGCGCCGGTCGGCCTCACGCACATCGGCTTCAAGGATGTCGGGGTGCAGCCAGAGACCCTGCGCGCACTGCATCAGCGGATCAAGCAGATGGGCGCCACCAGCTATCTCGAGGTGGTGAGCACCTCGGTCGACACCATGCTGCAGTCCGCGCGAGTCGCTCGGGAGATCGGCGTGGATCGTCTGCTCGGCGGTACCGAGGTGGACGCCGTGCTCGAGATCCTCGCGGGATCCGCGGTCGAGTACCTGCCGTTCCCCGGCCGGCCGTTCGATCATCCGACGAAGCTCGGTGGGACCGCCGCGGACGTCGAACTCGATTGCCGGCGATTCAGAGCCGCGGGCTGCGCCGGTGTCGATCTGCTCGCCTACCGAGCCACCGAGGCGGACCCGATCGAGCTCGTGAAGGCGGCGCGCCGCGGAACCGACGGGGTGCTACTCGTCGCCGGCGGAGTGGGCTCGCCCGCACAGGTGAAGGCGCTGGCAGCCGCGGGTGCGGACTCGTTCACCGTCGGTTCAGCCGCGTTCGACGGCTCGTTTGCGCCGCATGTCGGCTCTCTCCGGTCGCAGCTCGCAGCCGTGCTCGATGCCTGCCGCTGATCCCACTGATCCGATCGCCCTCCTGCTCGCTGGCCGCTATCCCGACCCGACGACCGGCGAGCTCTTGCGCGCGGACACCCGCCGCGTCGTGATCGAGGACTCGCTCGCGGGGGCCGAAGCGGAGCTGCTCTCCGAGCTCGGACTGGGACGCAGGCTCGCGGTCCTCTCGGACGACAACACGTTCGCCGCACTCGGGCAGCGTGTCGAGCGCGCGCTGGCCGGGACCTTCGCCGTCCAGCGCGTCCTCCTGGACACGCCTTTCGACGCTGACTCGGAGACCATTGCGCGTCTCGACCGTGTCATCGATCCGGGCACCGATGCGATCGTCGCCGTGGGTTCCGGAACGCTCAACGACCTCGGCAAGATGGTGGCGTTCCTGCGTGGCATTCCCCAGGTCGTGTTCGCGACGGCTCCGTCGATGAACGGCTACACCTCGTTGAGCGCGTCGATCACGAGTCAGGGCGTCAAGCGCTCCGTGCGCGCCGCGACGCCGGTCGGCGTGTTCTTCGATCTTCGCGTGCTGGCCGCCGCGCCGCTGCCGCTGCTTCGAGCAGGTCTGGGCGACAGCTCCTGCCGGCCGACGGCCCAGGCGGACTGGCTGCTCGCGCACCTCCTCCTCGATCGTCCATATCGCGAGGCGCCCTTCGCGCTGCTGGCCGGCGATGAAGCCGCTCTGTTCGCGCACGCCCGCGAGCTGGTCAGCGGTGACCTCGGTGCGCTCCGCCGCCTCGTGCGAGCACTCGTGCTTTCAGGGTTCGGCATGACGATTTGCGACGGCAGCTATCCTGCGAGCCAGGGCGAGCACCTCGTGAGCCACTACCTCGAGATGCAACACCACACGGTTCCCGAGCGGCTGCACGGCGAGCAGATCGGCGTCTGCGCACTCGCGATGGCCCGCCTGCAGGAGCAGATCCTCGACCGCGAAACACCGCCCCCGCTCCGCGCGTCGACCCTGACCCGCGCGGAGGTCCTCGCGCGGTTTGGCCCGAGCGCAGGCGAGACCTGCTGGACCGAGGTGGCGCCCAAGCTGCTCGATCCCGCAAGCGCAGAGAAGCTGAGCGCGCGGCTGGCTCGTGACTGGGATGCGATCCGGACCCGGCTCGCTGCGGTCACGCTGGGGCCACGTGTGATGGAGGCCGTGCTGGTCGCCGCGGGCGCTCCAACGACCCACGCGGAGCTCGGGTGGTCAGATTCACAGTTCGCCGAAGCCATGCGCCATGCCCGCGAGATCCGGAATCGCTACACGTTCCTCGACCTCGCTGCCGAAGCAGCGTGATCGCGAATCAACTGAATCTCCGCTGGGCAATGTGACCACGCGGGCCGGCTGTGTGACACGGTCCGTGCGTTGGACACGCTGTTTCCGTGGCTCTGCGAGCCGTCCGATCGGATCGCCCTGCGCGTGGCGGATCGAACGCTCACGCAGCGCGAGCTCGCAGCCGCGTGCACGCGGCACGTCGAGGCGCTCGGCGCGCGTGGTGTTGCCGTCGGGGACCGGATCGGGGTGTGGACCCAGCCCGCACTCGAGACGCTCGTCGCGCTCGTCGCGCACGCGGCTGCCGGGTACGTCTCGGTCCCGATCGATCCGAAGCTCGGCGACGGCGAGCTCGCGCACGTGCTCGCGGATGCGGCGCCTCGGTGGTGCGTCGCTGCCGAGCTCTCGACGGTCGCCGGCCGCACGGGCACGATCGAGACGATCCGCACCGTGATCGCAGACGGCTGCGGGCCGGCGATCGCGCCGGTTCCGATCCAGGATACGCCGGCACTGGTGCTCTACACGTCGGGCACCACCGGGGCGCCGAAGGGAGCGCTGATCACCGACCGCAACATCGCGAGCAACCTCGACATGCTCGCCCGCGCGTGGGGCTGGACGAGCGATGACGTCGTCGTCCACGCGCTGCCGATGTTCCACGTCCACGGGCTCGTCCTCGGGCTGTTCGGCAGCCTGCGACGGGGCGGGGCGCTGCGCTGGGTGCCGCGGTTCGTCGTCGACGATCTGGTCGGCGCGGTCCGCGATCACGAGCGCGCGATCCTGTTCGCGGTCCCGACGATGTATCACCGCGTGTGCGATGCCGCGGAGCACGCACCGGCGATCGAGGCCACGTTACGCACGGCGCGGTTGCTCGTCAGTGGGTCGGCGCCGCTCCCGGTCCGCGACCACGAGCGGATCGAGCGGCTCGCCGGGCAGCGCGTGATCGAGCGCTACGGCCTCACCGAGACGCTGATCAACTGCTCGACGCGTCACGATGGGGATCGCCGGCCGGGCGTCGTCGGCTCACCGCTCGACGGGGTGGAGCTGCGCCTCGTCGACGATGACCGGCGACCGATCGACGGGGATGAGATGGGCGAGATCGCAGTTCGTGGGCCACACGTGTTTGCGGGCTACCTGAACCGCGACGAGGCCACGCGCGCCGTGCTCGATCGTGACGGCTGGTTCTACACCGGCGATCTCGCGACCCGCTCGGCGGATGGTCAGCTGCGGATCGTGGGGCGCCGGTCGACCGACATCATCAAGTGTGGCGGTTTCAAGGTCGGCGCAGGTGAGGTCGAGACCGCGCTGCTCGAGCACGCGGAGATCTCCGAGGCCGCGGTGATCGGCGTGCCCGATGACGACCTCGGCGAGCGCATCGTCGCGTTCGTCGTCCTGCGATCCGCCGTCGACCCCGCGGCGATCGAGGCTCACGTCGCGAACCGCCTGTCACCACACAAGCGGCCGCGTGACGTGCGCGTCGTGGATGCGCTGCCGCGCAACGCGATGGGCAAGATCCAGAAGTCGGCGCTTCGCGTGATCGCGTCGCCGGTGCGCGTGCCCTAGGAATCGCGGCTCGGCGAGCCGTGCGAAGTCTTTGTAGCCAGGTTGTCACACGGATAGTTAAGAGCTGAAAGTGCAACCTTCAAGTTCCAGGACGGGTGGGTCCCCCCCCCTCGGTCTGGCTTCGCAGGTCTGCAAATCCGGTGACTTGTCGCCCGAGATTCCTGGTCCCGCGTTTGTAAGGTTTCGGCGCATGTGGAAGTTCCTCCTGATGTTCACCCTTGCGTCCTGCATGGTCGGAGACGCACCGCTCGAGCCCGATGAGGCCGAGCTCGGTCTGACGGCTGCAGCCGCCCCGCCTCTCGACTGGCCGGTCGTGCGCCCCGGCGACGCCAACCGTACGGTCGTTGCGGCGCAGTACCTGCTTCGTGACGCCGGGTTGCAGGTGTCGGTCGATGGTGCCTTTGGCGCAGGCAGTGTCGACGCGGCGCGAACGTTTCAGGCGTCGCACCAGATCGCCGCCGACGGTGTGATCGGCCGCGAGAGCTGGTTGAGCCTGGTCGTCCAGGTGTCGTCGGGCAACCAGCGCGCGGCCGTGTCCGCCGTTCAGGATCTGCTGAAGAACCAATATGGCAAGAGCCTCGACGTCACCGGGTTGTTCGGGGCGACCACCGCGAGCCGGGTCAAGGAGTTTCAAGTCGAGCGTTGCCTCGCCGCCACCGGCGTCGTCGGGCTCTACACCTGGAACGCGCTGATCGCGGATCGCTCGTACTGCAATGGTGGGGGTGGTCCGGCGGGGCGGATCCTCGCTGCACATGGAGCTGGAACGGTCACGCTGTGGGATCAGACGTTCGGCAGGTTCGATGGTGCGGATCCGCTGTCGAACATTCGCGACGCAGCCGCCGGGCGCGCGGCGAAGACGAGCTGCTACGGCAACGCGCCGTGTACCACCGTCGCGCTCTCGTCGCGGCTGCTCGACAGTGTGGATCGGCTCCGCACGCAGTACGGGTTCCAGTTCTTCGTGACGTCGATCGCCGGTGCGAACCACGGCGCCGGTTCGTATCACTTCGTCGGGCGCGCGATCGACATCGGCGAGGTGAACGGCGTCGTGATTTCCGGCGATAGCTCGGTGGCGCGCCAGTTGATGAACGCGTGCGTCGCGCTCGGCGCCGTCGAGGTGCTCGGGCCGAGCAACGCCTCGGACCACCAGGACCATATCCACTGCGCGTGGTGAGCAGGGATGCCTCGCTCCGCGCGTCAGCCTCGCTCATCGGTCTGAACGTCGAGGTTGTGCCAGATCGGGTCCTGCCAGCCCCTCGGATCGACCGCGCACTTCGCGTCGGATTCGTGCGGCACGCATCCTGATCCAGCGTACCCGGTCCATCCTTGGTTCCTGAGCCGCGCCCTACCTGTGTGCCCGGTGACCGAAACCAGGAACAGCCGCCAGAATGCCCTGAACGACCTGGCGAAGAGTTACGGGATGTTGCGGCGTCGAGCGGTCCTCCGTGTCGAGGACCTGGGGAACGGTGCCACGGCCGATGGGATCCGACAGTATCCTCTTGATCATGGCTCTCCCAGCGCACGCACGGGCGTGGCTCCGGCAACGCGAGCTTGGTGCGATCGCAGTGGCGGCGATCGAAGACGCGGAGCTCCGGCAACTCGATGCTACCGCCGCTCTGGCACAATCCGAAATGCTACTCGCGGCGACGTCGTCAACCGAGCGGCGGTCGACTTCTGGCTTCGTCGAGCAGCAACGCATTTTCGCTCGCGCCCGCCGATGAACCCCATCTTCGCAGCGGCGCTCGAGGTGGAGCACGTGGTGCGAGCGGCCGGTTTTCCGTTCTGCTTCATCGGCGGTGTCGCAGTTCAGCGCTGGGGACAACCGCGAATGACTGCGGACGTTGACCTGACAGTCGTCACAGGATTCGGCGGTGAGGAGGTCTACGTCGATGCTCTCCTGACGTCGTTTCGTGGCCGGCTCACGGACGCACGCGACTTCGCGCTCCGGCACAGAACGCTGCTTCTCGCCGCGAGCAACGGCGTGCATGTCGACGTCGCCCTCGGCGCAATGCCGTTCGAGGAGCACTCGGTCGAGCGAGCGTCTGCCTTCGCGATCTCGGAGACCGAATCGATCACGACATGCTCCGCCGAGGACCTGGTCATTCACAAGGCGTTTGCTGGCCGCGACAAAGACTGGGGCGACATACGCGCAATCGTGGTTCGTCAGTCTCGCCTCGACCACGAGTTGATCTGGAGCGAGCTGTTGCCATTGCTCGAGTTGCGCGAGGATTCCCGTACCGAGCCAAGACTGCGCGCGCTGTTCGCGGCGCTGCCGCCGCCTTGAAGGACGCCTGACCTTCGCACTCGGGTTCGAGCGCTTGCCGGTGGGCGAGGGGCGTCCCGGAGCTCGCAGCACACCGAATATCCAACGAACACTGCGGTCAGCGCGGACCAACGAACTCACGATCACGCACTATGCCGCATGATCGAGTTGCTCTCCTCTCCCGAAGTCTGGCTGAGCCTCGCGACGCTGACCGCGCTCGAGATTGTCCTCGGCGTCGACAACATGATCTTCATCGCGATCCTCGCGGGGCGACTGCCCGTGGCGCAGCGGGAGCGCGCGCGCAAGTTGGGACTCGCCGGCGCGTTCGTGTCGCGGCTGGGCCTGCTCGCCACGATCTCGTGGATCGTGAAGCTCGATCGGCCGCTGTTCGAGGTCGCGGGCCAGGGCTTCTCGGGCAAGGCGCTCATCCTGCTCGGTGGAGGGCTGTTCCTGCTCTACAAGGCGACCAAGGAGATCCACCACAAGCTCGAGGCGGTCGACGCCGACGGAGTCACCGCGAAGGTCGGGACCACGTTCGCCGCGGTGATCGCGCAGATCATCGTGCTCGACATGGTGTTCTCGATCGACAGCGTGATCACCGCCGTCGGTATGACCGATGTCGTCAGCGTGATGGTTGCCGCGAACGTGATCGCGCTCGTCGTGATGCTACTGCTCGGCAAGGCGATCAGCTCGTTCGTCGAACGCCATCCGTCGGTCAAAGTGCTCGCACTCTCGTTCCTCCTGATGATTGGCTTCGTGCTGGTTGCCGAAGGGTTCGGCGCGCACATTCCGAAGGGCTACGTTTACGGCGCGATGGGGTTCAGCGTGTTCGTCGAGTTGATCAACATCCGCACCACGCGCAAGACCCGGCCGGTCGAGCTCAACCAGGTTCCGCACGTGGCGGACATCCCCGAGTAGCTCTTGCCCGTCCTGGCCCCGGCTTCGCGATTCTCGCAACGTGCGTTGCAAATCATGCGATCGACGCTGCCGCACACGCGACTTACCGTGACCGCCATGAGGACCATGCTCCACGTCACGACGGCCATCTCATTCGATGACGAGCAAGACTTCGCGGTGGCTCACCACGGCCTGTTCGGTCCTTGTCATGAGGCGAGCTGAGGTGCCGAGCGACCTGGCGACCGACGGTCGCATCGTGATCGTCCGCGATTCGGCGGGTCTCGGCTTGCCGTTCTCCAAGGGCCTGATGGCGACCAGTATCCTCGCAACCGGCGCGGAGACCGACCAGGCGTACGCGATCGCTGCCGAGATCCAGCGCGAGCTGGCCCGCCGCGCTCGTCCGGATATTGATGCTAGCGAGCTGGCCACGCTCGCGGCGCGTACGATCGAAGCGCGGGCGGGTGTTGACGTCGCCGCGCGCTACCAAACCTGGCGCCGCCTGCGCCGGGAGGGTCGGCCGCTCTTGCTCGTACTCGGGGGCGCGCCTGGCGTCGGCAAGTCGACGATCTCGACGCGCCTCGCCGTACGATTCGGCATCACGCGGATCGTCACGACCGATACGATCCGCGAGGTGTTGCGCACCGTGATCCCCTCGACCGTACTGCCCGAGCTGCATGTCTCGACGTACGAGTCGGTCGGCGCGGGAGGCGATCCAGCTGAGGTGTACGTGCGCCAAGCTCGGGTGATCGGCGGCGCTCTGGTGTCGGTGGTTCGCCGGCTCCTGACCGAGCGGCGAAGCGTGATCGTCGAGGGTGTGCACCTGTTGCCGGGCGAGCTGGTGAGCGAGATCGGGGACCACCCCAGCCGTCCGGTAGTCGTCGAGCTGATGTTGATGCTCGAGGATGCCGCGGCGCACCGCGCACAGCTCGCAGCTCGCCGTGCCGGCGAGCCCGGGCGGGGCGGTCAACGGTCGCTCGATCAGTTCAGCACGATCCGGGTGCTCCACGATCTGCTCGCGTCACGGGCCCGGAGCGCCGGGGTCGAAGCTCTCGATCTCGGCGCTCCGCGTCGTCTCACCGAGCGTCTGCTCGAGCTGATCCACGCGCGGGCGGCGCTGACGCCGTGAGTGGATCTGTGATCGAGCTGCTCGTCCTCGACGGACAAGGCGTCGTGTTCAACGATCCACTTGCCACGTTCCTCGCGCAGCTCGCAGAGGAGACCGGCCAAGACCGTGACGCGGTTCTCGCGAAATGGCGGGATGACGTGCGCGAGCACGCCTGGCGCGGAGCCATCGACGATGCAGCGATGTGGCGCACCTTGGTAGGCAGCGATCCCCGGGACTGGGGTGCACGTCTCGAAGCAGCCTACGCACCAGGTCCTGCGGCGCCGCGGCTACCGGGCTGGGCTGCGCTCGTGCCGGTGTGGCTGCTCACCAATCATCGGACCGCCTGGATCGAACAGCGCCTCGAGCGCTTCGCGCTGCGTCGCTGGTTGAGCCGTGTCCTCGTGTCCGACGCGCTCGGCGCGCTCAAACCGGAGTTCCCGGTGTTCGCGCCGGTGCTGGCGCACGTGCGCGACCCAGCGGCAGTATTGGTGGTCGACGATCAGAAGAAGAACGTGGCGGCCGCTGCGGGGCTCGGGTTAACGGCGGTCCTCGCCGACCCTGACGGACGCTGGATCGCGGAGGTTGACCGCTTGCTCGCGCGCAGGTCGTGAGCGCTCACGCATTCGAAGCGCACCCGCGCTCGAGGTCACGGGCGCGGAGTCGAAGGCCGGAGGTCGGCCACGGGGACCTTCGCCGGCACGTAGGGCAGGGACGAGTGATGCAGCACGATGCGCAGGCTGCCGTCATCACGACGGAGGTAGCCGAAGCTCTTGTCGACCGTTACCTTGTCGCCCTTGGCGTTCTCGAGGTGGACATTGCCCATCGCGATGGCCATGTCACCGTGCACGACCACGCCGATGACCTTCGCCTCGCACTTGACCCACTGTTTCAGCGCGAACCCCGAGTCGTCGGGATAGCTAGAATCGCCGCCGACGAAGTAGGCGAGCGCACCCTGCTTGGTCGTGCGGAATGTCTGCGCTCCGAACGTCAGGGTCGGCTTGAACAGGACGGTGCCGGTGTCGTAGTCGTACGCCTTGGACAACACGTCGGTGGCGGTCGCCTTGGCGTTGCCACCCGTGGCACCCAGACGGCCAATCTCGACCAGGGCAGCGCACCAGCTGCGCTGTGCCGTCTCGACGTCGGCCTGGACGATCTGGGAGGGGGCCGGCCGTGCCGGGACCACCGCGGTAGGAGTCGTCGATGCGCACGCGGTCGCCGACACGATGAGGGTTATCCCGATGAGGCAGCGTGTTCCAGCAGGTTTCATGATCACCCTTGTAAGTCGCGGCTTGCGAAGAGCAAACCGGTAGTTTCGAAGTCACGCTACGAGATTCTGGAACCGATGTCCGATGCGCCCGCGCGCGGGTGTCCCCGTGGCAATCCGCCTTCAGGTCCGACCTGCCCGGGCGTAGCGGAGCAGGCAGCCCACCCCGCCGAGCTCCGCGAGCTGGTCGTGGTGGTCGACGCGCTCGAATCCACAGCCCGTGCGTTCAGCAAGCTGGACGAGGTGCTCGCGCAGGTCGACCCCGACGCGGCGACCTCCGCAGTGGGAACAGCGCTGGTCAGGTCCGTTCGTGACGGTCTCGCAGATCGTGCAGATCCAACCACGGCCTGGGTGATACGAGCCCGTCATCACGAGCAGGTCGGCCTGCCCCCGCCGGAGAGCTTCGATCGAGGGAAACGTCCCGATCTCGGCCAGCGCGCCGCGGCGGACCTCACGGCAGAGCGTGTCCGCTGCGACGAACGAC
>JAYUYE010000110.1:0-5489 GCA_043752985.1 Myxococcales bacterium | reverse complement strand
CCCGCTTCGACTACGGTCCACGCGCGAATCTTTCCGCCGCCCATGTGCGCATCGCTCGCTTGAAGCAACGCCGGCCCACCGGCGTCTGCTCGACGCTTCGGCACGGGCCCGTCCGAGACGCAAGCTTCGCCGCGACGTTGCTCCTCGCGTAACGGTTCGCGAAGAGCAGCATCCAACACTCATGGATATAGCACCCGGCTTCCGGCGTTCGCAGCTGTTGTTCAGTGCGGCGGCGATGCTTTCATTTCTGGTCTCCGTGTCCCTGTGGTTCTCCGGCTACAAGGAGCAAGGGCTTTACGTCGGCCTGTGGGTCCCTTCGATCCTGTCGCTCGGCGCGCTCCTCCTCGCGGGACGTCAGCGCTGATGGTGGACTGGCCTATCTTCCTGATCGGGATTGCGGCCGTCTCCCTCGTCATGGCCGCCGTGCGCGCGATCTCGCGCGAAGACCTCAACGCACGAAAAGACGGCAGCGGCGCGCCGCGCCCCGATCAATCCGACTCGTGATTACTAGCAGCCGGGGGCCCCTGCGCGAGTGACTCCTGCGCGACTCGCGGTGCCGGGCGCGCATGTGGCTTACGCGCCGCGACCACGGTCGCCGGTCAGTTCGATGCGTCGTGGCTGGCACCCGAGAGGGTCAGTCCATCGTCGACGGTCGCCGTTCCCGAGCACTGGCGATCGAGGAAGCTCTTCAACACCGCCGCGCGCCGCGGGAGGAAGGAGAGCCGGAGCGCGTCCGACAGCGTCCGATTCTCGTCGACGTGCACGAAACCCAGGCTCGACGGCCATGTCACGCCGTCACCGAGGTTGACGAAGTTCGAGTGCTGATGGCAGCCGCCGCAGGTCTGCGTGGTCGCGCGATCGAGGATGTTGTTGACCGTCAGGCGCGGGTTCGTGATCTTGCTCTGGATCTGCGTGCGGAACGCAGCCTGGGTGAAATCGCGATAGACCACGTCGGTCACCTGGGCCGAGCTCTCGAACTCGTTGTGGTTGTTGTTGGTGGTCATCGCGATCGTCGCGGGGTTCACGCGCGACAGCGTGCCGACCTGGTTCAGGAACGAGGTTTGGAAGGCGGCCGACCGGGTATGCGTGCCGCGGAACAGCTCGTCTGCGGGGTTGGTCTTCACGGTGGTGTGCGCCACCGAGAGCTTGCACGCGGCTCCCGTCGCACAGGGCTTCTTGAGCTTGAACTCGCGGAGGTGCCACTCCTGAAACTGGCCGAAGAAGTTCGTCCGGATCTGCCCCTTGCCGAACGCTGCGCCAGCCGATGCCAGGCCGTAGTTGGCCGCGGCGACCACCGGCTTGAACGTCTTCCCTTCCGCCGTGATGCCCGTGAAGTAGAACCGCTCGAGCTTGGTCGCACGACTCGTGACGCTGGCGTCGGTCGACAGCTTTGCCCAGAAATCGGCGACGCCTGCGCATCCGGTCGCGCCCGCCGCGACGTCGGGATTGGGAAGTCGCGACTCGAAGATGATGAAGGCACGGCCATTCCCGCCCTGCATCGCGTAGACGACCCGGTATTCGCCGCAGTCAGCGCCGTTCGTGGGCGCGAGATCGAACCGGTTCATCAGCGCGACCGGCACGAAGCGCGCCCCGGTCGTCGCGAACGGATTGAACGCGCCGAGCTGCGTCTCGACTCGAGGGCAGACGATTCCATAGCCATTCGGATCGACCGCCGGGTCCGTGCACGCGCCCCACGTCGCCATCCACTCCTTGTAGAGCTGGAGCGGCGTCCCGGTGCCGCTCGCGCTCGTGTTGATCGCGGTCATCACGCGCTGGAACGAGAACTTAGCGAGGATCTCGGGATCCGTCACCGCGAGCGATCGTTCGGTCACCAGCGCCGGCACCGGACACGACACAGCCTGCTCGACCTCGCCGAGGTCGAGGTCGTCTTCCCCGGAGACACAGCCTGCAAGGGTCGTTGCGGCGAACAGCAGATGTAACGAGCGAGTCGATTTCATGTTGCCCGCGCTGTGCAAATCAGGGACCACGCCTCCCCGCGCGTGAGAGTGAACGAGCGCGCGTAGATCGCAGATTTTTGTCGCCTCCGACAACTTCCTGAGTGGCCCTTCGATTCATTGCTACGAATCGGCGGGCCCTGCGCCGCGCGGCAACTGTCGGCTGTCCCCGACAGCGGCGGGTACTCGACCCGCCACCGCGTGGTCATGAAGCTCGATGCTCTGTAGCGCGTGCCCCGCGCTCCAACAGATCGGACAGCTATCGGTGGGCACGGATCGTCTGCTTCTCGACACCGACACGGCAAACCCGTATCGGGTTCCCGATCGACAACTGAGGGCAGTTTCCCGCGCAGCGTACCGACAGCCTCCGATTCAGCGCCCAGCGCTGCAGCAACGTCTTTCGCGGTCTGCTTCTGCGGAGCCTCTCAGTAGGATGCGGTCGCGTAGCGCTCATAGCGGGCCGCGACTGGGTTGGCCGGAACGTAGTCGCGGCGAGACGAACCTGGGTTGCCATCACCGCAGCCGCTGGAGTTGAATCCGGGATCCGTGCTCGACGTGTTGGACAAGAGGTTGGTATCCGGCGAGGGCGCGACGAAGGCCCCGGCCGCAAGGGCGTGTCGTCCGACCGCTCGTTCGGCGACCTGCACGTAGTTGTGATGGACGATGGCGGAGCCGGGCGACTCGAGTTGCTGGAGGCTGACACCGTCGCGATAGGGGCCGTCGGGATCGCGACCCTCTGCCGCCTTCATCAGGTTGCCCTTCACCGTGATGTCCTTGGTGTTGTGTCCGAACAGGAGCACGTGCCGAGTCGCGCGGTGCATGGTGTTGTACGCGATGGTCAGGTTGCTGGCCGACGGGGCGAGGGCGTTCCCGTTGGCGCCTACCTTGATCTGCGAGCCGTTGTACGCGCCGTAAAAGATGTTGCGCGCGATCAAGCCGCCGTCGGGACCCGTTCCGTCGCTGTTCACATAGACGTTGTGGTCGGTCACGCTGTCATGACCGGGCGCGGTGCCCGGACCCGCGTCGTGAACGCAGCTGTAAATCAACCTCCATCCGTTCGGGTTCCAGCGACGAGTGGGGGTGACCTCCGTCGCCCCGACTGCCCATTACTGATAGCAACTCGCCGAAGATCGCGGTTCTCGCGCGCTACCGGATCGATGCCGTCGTTGGAGGAACGACGGAGAATGCGGCGTCGGTGGTCGCCATCGATCGCAGCCCCGCCGGGCTCTCGATGACATCGTGCGGCGCGTCGAAGATCAGCACAAAGTCAGCGAGGTCTCCGTGTCGCACAGAGAGCCGCACACTTGCTCCGAGAGCGCGGGCGCTTCGAGCTCTCGCGCGTTCCGACGACGTACTACTGATACACGTACACCGCGCCGCTTGAAGGGGCGCCTCGCGTCGTCGGATCCGCCTCGACGCCCATTCCGACCCCGTCCTCGCCGTACGCACCCACCACCAGCGTGCCGGCCGCGAGCGAGACGTCGGCTCCGAACGCGCTGTTTGGGCGCGTGTTCGTCGCCTTCCCGTACGCCACCGGTTGCCAGGACTCACCGACGCGCTGGAGCAGGTAGACAGCTCCACTCTCGTTCATCGTGTTGTCGTCTGGATCGCGGCCGATGCCGACGGCGGCACTGTCCTCGGCCGGTGCTCCGATCACGATCCCCGTCCCATCGGGGGAGATCGCGACACTGGTGCCGAACGTGTCCTGGGGATCGCTGTTGAACGCTTTCAGGTAGGCCTCCTGCGTCCAGGTGACGCCACCTGCGCGCGTGAAAACGTACGCCGCACCGCTCGCCGGAGCACTCTCGTCCGCCTGCTCTCCGTCCACGCCGCGCGCCCGGCTGTCCTCGAATTTGGCGCCGATGACCGCGCGATTCCCGGTCGCCGAGAGAGCCACCGCGGTCCCGAAAAGGTCTTCGGCGCCGGGATTGGAAGCCTTGAGGTAGGCCTGCTGCACCCATGGATTCGCACGTACGAACACGAACACCGCTCCGCTCCCCGGCTGCGACTCGTCGGCCTGGTTGCCGTTGACGCCAGGCGCCCCGGAGTCTTCCACCACCGCTGCGACGGCGATCGTCGAGCCATCGCCGGAGATGGCGACGGCGTGGCCGAATGCATCGAAATCACCGACGGTCGAGGGCTTGAGATACGCTGTCTGTGACCACGTCACCGAGACCCGCGTGAATACGTAGACCGCGCCTGCACTCAGGACCGAGTTGTCCGCCTGGTTGGCGTTGATGCCGGTCGCCCCGCTATCCTCGCCCTCCGCTCCCACCACCAGCACGTTCCCGTCGCCGGACAACGCGACGCTCTGACCAAAAGAATCGAAGCCCGCCGTGTTGGACGCCTTGACGTACGCCTGCTGTGCCCAGGCCGAACCGGTGCGCTGGAACACGTACGCCGCCCCGCTTCCGAACGCGACCTCGCTCGTCTGGTTGCCATTGATGCCGGTTGCGCCGCTGCCCTCCTGAAGCGCGCCGACGGCGAGCGTGTTGCCGTCGTCCGAGAGCGCGATGTCGTGGCCGAAGTAATCGTAGCTGGTCGGGTTGGACGCCTTGACGTACGCCTGCTGCACCCAAGAACTGGCGGACCGCGCGAACACGTAGACTGCGCCACACCCGGATGCGGCGTTGTTGGTCTGGTCGCCGTTGATGCCAGGTGATGTGCTCGCTTCCGACGGTGCCGCCACCGCCAGGGTCGTGCCATCCCTGGAGAGGACGACACGGTGACCGAACCAGTCGCCAAACCCGCTGTTCGCCGCCTTGATGTAGATGCTCTCGGTGCCGGAGATCAGGCTGCCATCGCCGAGGATCGGAGAACCGTCGCGACCGCCGTCTCCCCCGCCGTTCGGATCAAAGCCGATCCGACCGCATCCCAGGTAGACCAGTATCGCGGCACAGCACCACCACGGCGACTTCACGGGGACGATCATACGCGGCTATCAGTTTCGCTTCTGTGAAAGCGACATTGAAGCCGCGCTGATCGCAAAGCTGGAGACCTTTCTTCTCGAGTTGGGCAGCGACTTCGCGTTCATCGGCCGTCAGCGACCTCGCTCGTCTGGTTGCCATTGATGCCGGTTGCGTCGCTGCCCTCCTGAAGCGCGCCAATGTTAGTGCCGATTCTTTCGGGGCGGCAACTGGCCCCTTGGGGTCACCTCGTTCGTCTGCGCCGTCGCCACCAGCGCTGGATCCGGAACCACGTCAAGTGCTGTCGGTCATCTGGGTGCCAGTCGACGAGGAACGCGAGCAAGAAGTAGATTGTTCCTCCCCCGAGTCCAGCAACGAAGAGGGAGAGGACAGCCAGGCGAATCAACCAGATCGGCAACCGGAAGAACTCGGCGATCCCCACACACACGCCTTGCACCTGTCGGCGAGGCCACCGCGCGTAGAGGACTCGTCGATGGCCTCGGGGGCCCCAGCCGCGCAGCGCCAGGAACCCGATCACGAGGACCGTGCAGACCACCGCGAGCGCGCGTGCTCGATCGCCCAGGGTCGGCAGGCGGATGCCGAGCGCCGAGCGATAGCCGAGCTCGAC
>JAYUYE010000109.1:0-5493 GCA_043752985.1 Myxococcales bacterium | reverse complement strand
GCCGCGGGAAGCGGCAGCACGTGACGGAGCGCGGCCGCGAACGGCGACGACGCGAGCTGCGCAGACATGCCTGCACCCGGTGCGCTCGGCGCTGCATGCGCGATCGCATCGGCGCGCGTGTAGCGCTCGTACTCGGCGGCGAGCTGTGCCGTCTCCTGCGGAGCCGGTGCAGCGCTCTGCGGAGCGGCCGTCGAAGCGACGGCGGAGATGCGCTTGCGACCGGCCGCTGCCGCGATCTGCAGGAACACGTCGTCCGGCGTCTCGGCCGAATCGTCGTAGCGCTCGACACTCGGCGTCGATGCCTGGATCTGGGTCGGCATGGCCGGCCCGAAGGACGAGGACGAGGACGACGACGAGGACGAGGACGAGGACGAGGACGACGACGCGTACGACGACGACGCGGTCTGCGTGCTCTGCGCGCGCGCGACCGGAGCGCCGTCGATCGGCATTGCGGCGCGCGTGCGCATCGTCTCCGTGTCGAAGATGGGCGCGACGAACACTTCGCTGGGCGCGGACGCAGCAAGCGCCTGCATGCGGAGCTGGGGCGAGCCAGCCGCGGCCGCCTGAAGAACGTCGAGGGATTGCGGTGCTGCACCGGCGAACCGCGCGAGCCAGCGATCGGCCCACGCAACGTGCGACAGACCTGCCGGCGCCGACCCTGCGGTCGCACCGAGCGCAGTGGTCGAGGCGGCCGACACCCGCGGCGCGTTCGACGGACCCGCGAGCCACGACAACGTCGGGACGCGCACGTCGCGCTCGCCACGCGCAGGCGCACGGGTCGGAGCGGCCATCGGCTGCCCGAACATCGGCTGTGCGGCCCGCGCACCGGCGAGCTGCGCCGGGCGATCTGCGATCAGCTGCGCGCGATCCACGGCGGCGACAAGACCACCGATTCCGGCGGGCATCATCAGGCGCGGTCCGCGCGTGGCCTCGAACGGTGCATGGGTCGCCGCGCTACGCGAGAGCAGCTCGGCCGTGCGCAACACCTCGTTGAGCTCGGCGAACGCCTGCATCCCGCGCTCGGGGCGGTGCATCAGAAACGCGGCGAGCTCGGGCGGCAGATTGGCGATCTTCGCGGTGACCTCGGAGGACGCGCGATACACGGGCGCTGCCGGCGGAGGCGCTGCTACAGCCGCGGTCTCGAGTGCCGCGGTCCGGGCGTGAGCCGCCGCGTCAACGCGCGACTGCTCGTGCAGGCGCTGGGCGCCGGTGCGCTGCGCGATCTTCTCTTCGATCCGGGCACGCTCGACCTGCGCCCGCTCGATGTTCTGCGCGCGCTCGACCTGGGCACGCTCGATGTTCTGCGCGCGCTCGGCCTGGCCCTGCTGCTGCGCTTCGGTGACCTGCTGCTGACCACGGTCGGCGGTGCGCTCGCGGATCTCCGCCTCGATGCGCTGCGCCTGGACGCGCGCTTCCACCGTGCGGGCGATCTCGGCGCGAGCAGCCTCGGTGCGCGCCGGCTGGCTCGCGGTCGGGCTGCTCGGCGAGGGCGCAGGAGACGACTCGGCGATCCGTGCGGTCTCGTTGCGCACGGCCGTCTCGCGCTCGGATTGCCGCGCCATGCGCTGCAGCTCGACGATCCTGGTGCGCTGCTCGGCGTAGCGATCCGCGAGCTGGCTCGGCGACAGACCATCGGTCTGATCCACGAACTGCGGTGCGGCAACGCTCTCGGGGCGCGACACCACGCTCTCGGGGCGCGGCGCCGGCGGGGTCACCATCTCGGGCGCGTACATCGACGACCGCGTCGGTGCGGTCTCGGTCGAGCGAGCGAGCGAGGCCCGCTCGAGCATCGTGGTCAGGACCGAGCGCAGTGCCGGGCTGATTCGACCTACGGTCGTGCTGGTACCCGACGGCGTCGACAGTCGCGGCGCGACCGTGCGTTGCATCAGCTCGGCGGCCTGCACGGCAGCGAGCGAGACGAGCGACGAGTATGCGTCGTTGCGGATTCCGCCGCCGTGGCCAACACCCTCGATCGACTGGGTCGGCTGCGCGATCGACAGCGACGGAGCTACGTACTCGTAGAGTGCCGACGGCATCGCCGGCTGAAACGTCTGTGCACGCGCCGCAGGCACATAGGCCGCGGGCACATAGGTCCCGCGCGTGGTCAGCATCGTCGGAGCAGGCGCCTGCTCCGCCACGGAGCTGGTGCGAACCTGGCGAGCGGCCGCCATCCAGTCAAGCTCGTCCTGGTACCACGGCCGCGGGAACACCCACGACACCGCGCCACCCTCACGCTCGCTCTGTCCCGAGCGCGCGTACTGGCTGAACAGACGCATCGAAGCCGAGCGCTGCGCCGTCTCGATCCAAGGGGCCACGAGCCGATCGACGAAGCTGAGCGAGCGCATCGAGCGCACGCGGCTTGCCGTGGTCTCGGGAGCCCAGCGCTCCACGTGCCGATTCGCGGCGTGCAACGCGGAGCCGCCGCCCCGGGTATGGAACACCGGCGCAGCAAGTGCCGCGGACAGAGCGCGTGGTTCTTGGGTCTCGTTGGCCATCGGTTAAGACGTTCCTCGATTCAAGCAGCGCCGAACTTGATGCCTTCGTGCGCGATCTCGAGCGTCTCGATCGCGAGCTCACTCTTCGATGCGTCGAACTCTGCGATCTCCCACTTTGTGGGCCAGCCTCGGTAGAAGGTCCAGGTCGCGACCTCCTCGAGCTTGGTGTTGAGCTGGATGATCTTGCCGGTGTCGATCCGGACCATCTTTCCGCCGAGCCACTGCTCGCGCCAGGTCAGGAGGTCGGACGAGCCGGTGAAGCCCTGCTTGAGCACGATGTTCGACCACTTCGTCGCACCGATCAGGGCGAACGTCGTGTCGTTTGCTCCGCCCTCTTTGACCGGAACGACTTCTGTCTCGTACTTGAGGCCGCTCACACTCTTGAAGAACGCAGCCGCCGCCTTGCCGCCGCCGAGGCCGAGCTCGACCTTGAAGCAGAATGCCGGTAGTGGATCTTTGCGTTTCGCAGAGGGGTTGTTCGCCATCGGTTGCTCCTAGGTCGGGGCCTGACCAGCCATCGTCTGGGTGAGCGAGATCATGATGAACTCGGCGGGGCTCACAGGAGCCACACCGATGTCGCAGATCAGCATTCCGCTATCCACTTGCTCGGGAGGATTGGTCTCAGCATCGCATTTTACGAAGAAGGCCTGTTCGGGATTCCCTCCCACGAGCATCCCTCGCGTGTGGAGATCGGAGAGAAACGCTGTGGTTCGGTCTTTGACCATCGACCAGGTCCGGTGATCGTTCGGCTCGAAGGTGATCCAGGCGAAGCCGGCCTCCAGTGAACGCCGTAACATGATGAAAAGACGGCGAACTGAGATGTATCGCCACTGGGGGTCGGATGACGCAGTGCGTGCACCCCATGGGCGGATCCCCCTCTGCAGGCGAAACGTATTCACCGCCTCGCTGTTCAAAAGCCCGATGTGATCCTCCGTCACACGAAGGGATACATCCTCGGCGCCCTCGATTTCGAGGTTCGCCGGGGCATGGTGGACCCCCTCGGCATCCTGGCGGGCGTAGCACCCGGCCAGGTATCCGGAGGGCGGGACGATCTTGAGCTTGTCGTCGACCCCGACCGCCCGTAGCCACGGCCAGTAATAGGCGCAGTACGAGGAGTCCGTCCTCCGCCGCCAGCGTCGCACCCATTCGATGTCCTTGCTCTGCGGGATGTCGAGGATCGTGAACCGATCCTTCTGGTTCTCGCAGACGCTGATCATCATGTCCTGCAGCCGCTGCGCCTTGAGCTCGCCGGCCG
Organism: Myxococcales bacterium; assembly: GCA_043752985.1. Lineage (GTDB taxonomy): Bacteria > Myxococcota_A > Polyangia > Haliangiales > Haliangiaceae > JABFXX01. Next base: position 1,743 of record JAYUYE010000109.1, on the reverse strand, counting down.
GGCCGGGCTCCTTGTCGTAGAACCGCATGGCATCGGGCGCCAGCAGGAGCGCGATCTCCTCGTTCGCGGCGAGCGCGGCGAGCCCCGTGCGCTCGCCCGGTCCGAGATCGTGACCGGTGAAGTCCTCCGGCGTCAGCGCCTCCATGCCGTCACGTCCGCCGGACAGCCGCGTCATCGGCAGCGCCTCGGGCATGTTGTGCGGCACCGGCGACTTGGTCTCGAGATCCTCGAGGCGGACGAGGCGGCTGCGCTGCGAGACCACGCGCGGTGCGTAGTTTCGCGACGAGGGATGCATCTGCAGTCCCTTGAACACCTCGCGGCGATCCTTCATCGCCACGTGGATCTCGAACGTCAGCACCTCGATGTGCGTCGGTGCCGCCGCGCGATGGCGGCGGTTGACCGGCGTGTTGGTGCTCCACTTGATCAGCTTGTCATGGACCTCTGTGATCACGATGTAGTCGGAGTTCTCGCGATCGAAGATCCGGACGAGCGCGCCGACCTCGAAGCCGCGCGTCACGTTGACGTAGGCCTCACCGGCACCGATGTCGAGGTCGCGCGTCAGCAGCGCCTGCGCGCCGGGCGTGTGCACGCAGCGGAACCAGACCAGGTTCCCCCACGTGCCCTCGTTGAGCGCGCGGATCTTGAGCGACGGCTTGCTCCAGTCGTCGATCTGCACGTGCTCGGCGCACGATGCATGCTCCATCTGCGGGTCCTCGCCCGGTGGCGCGTTGTGCGCGACGCGAACGACCCAGCAGTCCGTGCCGCCGTTACGGAAGAAGCCGTAGACGGAGTCGGAGGTGTAGGACTCGGACGAGTAGCCGAACGTTTCGCTGAACTCATCCCAGTTCTTGAGCCGCGTCGGCTCGTTCATCGGCCCCTTCTGCGTGGTCCCGACGAACCCTGCGATACGCGTGTTCGCAATCGACAACGGTGGCGGCGCCACCGTGTCGAAGCTTTGATAGATGCCAGGTGCTCTGGGGTCTGCGGACGGTCGCATTTGCATGGTCAGTCAGCCTTGCCAAGATGTCGTCGAGCGGCGAAGTCAGCGGCGCCGTGCTTCGTTGATCTCGCGATTCACGCGCGCGATCTCGCGAAGCCAGACGTGTCGTTCTTCGTGCTCCATATCCATGATGTCGTCGATCGACCAATGAAAGTGATACGCGATGTAGGCGATCTCTTGGTACAGCTGCTCGCGCGGGTACGTGGCGACCGCCGCCCAGTTCACCCCGGGCCAGACTGGCCACTACCTCCATCCTCGGTGAGCACAGCACCGGTGACCATGTCGACGTCCATCTCGTGCGCGCATTTCGGGCACGTCACGCGATGCTTGGGGGTACCGCCCTCCTCGTTGATCTTGCGGTAGAACTCCTGGAGGTACGCGAGGTCGGTCGAGAACAGGTTCTCGATCATGTCGACCGTGATGTGCTGGTGCTCACCGAGCTTGGTGACCACACGCGAGAGCAGCACGATCACCAGGTACGCGCGATTGCTCTGCACACGGTAATCCTGCAGCGGCAGGATCTCGTCTCGTGCAGTTGCGAGCCGCATCACTCCGTCGCGATGGACTCCGCCATCTTCGTCGACGAACCCGCGCGGCAAGCGGAACGGAAACTGTGTCTTGAACGCCATCGGCCGTGTCCCCTAGTTGACTGAAGCTCGCACCCGAAACGACAGATGCGGGCCACTCTCCCGAGTAGCCCGCATCGTAGATCGCCGACCTAGCTGAAATCAGCTGGGCCGACG
>JAYUYE010000108.1:0-2119 GCA_043752985.1 Myxococcales bacterium | reverse complement strand
CGAGCTCGAGCAAGAGGCTGCCCGCGATCAGCGGCGGAAACGAGAAGAGGATCATCGCCGCCGCGACGAGCACGTACCACGCGTAGAGCGGAATCAGGTTGATGCGCATGCCGGGTGGCCGGCACTTGAGCGTCCCGACGATGAGCTCGACGGCCGCGGCGATCGCGGCGACCTCGATGAACGAGAACCCGAGAAGCCACACGTCCGCGCCGATCCCGGGCTGATACGTCGACGACGTGAGCGGCGGATACATGAACCAGCCGCCGCTCGGCGCCGCGTTGAACAGGATCGATCCCGCGAGGAACACTCCTCCGATGACGAAACACCAGAAGCCGAACGCGGACAGGCGCGGGAAGGGCAGATCGCGCGCGCCGAGCATCTGCGGCAGGATCGTCACCGCGATGGCCTCGAAGATCGGGATCGCGAAGAGGAACATCATCACCGAGCCGTGCACCGTGAAGGCTTGGTTGTAGAGCTCGGCGGAGACGACGTGACTGTCGGGACGCGCGAGCTGCACCCGCATGAGAAGCGCGAGGACCCCTGCAAAGAGGAAGAAGACGAAGGTCGTCGCCATGTACCAGACGCCGACGTCCGAGTTGTTCACCGAGGACCAGTAGCGCCATCCGGTCGGGGTCTTCCACGTGTCGAGCAAGCGCGCGGCCTGGGCCTTGAGCTCGTCGTCAGCGCTCATTGCAGCCCTCGCAGGTAGGAGGCGAGCGCGCGTAGGTCGTCCTCGGGAATCATGCCGAACGCGGGCATTGTCACATCCGGCTTCAGCTGGCCAGGGTGCGCAATCCATTGATGGACCGCGTCGAGCTCGTTCCGCAGCCGCCCGGCTCCGATCGTCCGTCGGCTCCCTACATGGGTGAGGTCGGGGCCGACGACACCGTTCGCCTCGGTGCCACGCACGCTGTGGCACGCGCCGCATCCGTTCGCGACGAACAGCTCCTGGCCATGCCTGGCAGGAGCATCCGCGGGCGGCGTCGCCAGCGCTGCTTGCTGCGCAAGCCAGCGCCGAAACTCCTCGGGCTCGGACACGACGACCGAGAACGCCATGAATGCGTGCGATGCGCCGCAGTACTCCGCGCAGAGTCCATCGAACACGCCAGCGCGCGTTGGCTCGAGGGTGAGCCGCGTCGTCCGTCCGGGGATCATGTCCATCTTGCCGGCGAGCGCCGGGATCCAGAGCGAGTGGATGACGTCGGCGCTGTCGAGGCGGAGCTCGACGGGCTCACCGGCAGCGAGGTGGAGCTCGTTTGCAAGCTCCACCGACGCGCCATCCGGCCCGAGGTAGCGAACGCGCCACCACCACTGTTCGCCCGTGATGGCGACGGTGAGACTCCCCGGCGGCGGCGGCGCGGTGAGCGGCGGGATCAGCGCGAGCCCACGGGTTAGCAGGGCGGTGAGCAGGACCGCCGGCACCACAACTCCACCCACGACCACGAAGCGCCGGGCCGCCCTGATCGAGACCTCCCCCGGCGACAGGTACGTCGCGTATAGGCCGATGCCGACCACGATGAGCCACACGGCGAGCATGCCGCCGGTCATCCACCAGAACAGGCTCGCGATGCGCTCGGCTCCGCGCCCGGCGGGATCGAGCGCTGACGAGGGCCCGGTGCACGCGACGAGTGCTATCGCGCCGAGCATCGCGCCTCCGGCCCCGCGACCGAGCGTCATCGTGTTTCGCATCGAACTTGGTCGCCGCCGTCGAGGTGTGAGCCACGCGCGTGCCCCCGGTGCACGAGGTCCGAGCAAGCCGGGTGGAAGGGAGCCCAACCTACAGCACCCGGCTGACGCTTCGTCCTGGGCATTATGGCGCAGGGCGCCGAAAGTGCTGCGGAAGCGTGGCCCGCTAGCTCAATCGATTAGGTGCGTGCTCGTGCCCGCTCCTCCAACGGCGGTAGCGACTGGTGGACCGGGATATGGGCAGCGCATCGACGGCCGAACACTCAGCTCTTCGGCTGCTTCCGCTTGGCTCTGCCTCGTTGATACACGGCCACGCTCACGCCGATGAAGACAACGGTAAAGACGACACCGATGACGATCTCAGGAGTGAGCATCCGACAGACGCTATCTGGTTCCGCTCGCGCGCCGCAAGAAGCCGATGACCGTCGCCGAG
>JAYUYE010000107.1:0-2120 GCA_043752985.1 Myxococcales bacterium | reverse complement strand
ACATGTAGCCGCCGAAGCTGTGGCCCATGCTGTACGTGCGACCGACGCAGTACGTCGTCGTCATCGCGGTCTGGATCGCGTCGAACAGCGCGACGTCGCGGCCACTCGCCGAGAGAATCCACCCGGTGTCGGCCGGGTCGCCGGCCGTGACGGTCAGGCCCTGGGGATAGACCACGATCGCGTTGTCGCCGACCGCGGTCTGCATGCCGAAGTACGAGCGCGCGCCCATCGCCGAGCCGGTGCGGCCGTGCCACGCGAAGATCAGGGGATACGTGCGCGCGGGATCGTACGTCGCGGGCACGACACGGAGGTACGTCCGGGGAACGCCAGCGACCATGATCGTCTCGGTGGTCTGCCCGGTCGTCGCGCCGGAACTACCGCAGCCCATCGATCCGGGCGCGTCGATCGCAGCAGCATCGATGGCGAGGGCACCGTCGCCGCCACCCGGTGGTGCGTCGGGGGTGTCGCTCGAGCCACCATCACAGGCCGCGAAGACGAGTACGAACAGCGCGCGCTTCATCGCTCCACGGTACACGCAACGCACCCGGGCTGCGGGCCTACTTGAGGTAGTAGGGCGTGGCGACCGCGCTGCGGCACTGCCAGTTGAAGCTGCGCAGGTGCGGCACGCTGCCATAGCTCTTGAGCCCCGCGAGCATCTGGGTTGCCGCCGTCTTCAGCGTCGCGTCGGTCTTGCCGCCATGGAAGTACGCCATCGCAACCACGTACGCCGGCTCGCCCCAGTGCTCGTGGTACGGGTCGACGTCGTCGGCGAGGTTGCCGAGGCCCATCCAGTAGTACGGCTTGCCGGTCGCGTCGCGGCCCTGGGTCGCGATCACCTTGCCGAGCTTGACGATCGAGCTGCGCGCGGTGGTCGCGAGGCCGCCGCCGATCTCGGTCGCGAACTGATCGAGTGCGTCGGCCACGATCGCGCTCATCCACGGGCTGCAGCCCCACTGACCGGCGAACGACTCGCCCGCGGCCGCCGGCGTGTGCGCGAAGCAGCGCGCCGTCGAGTCGGAGTAGCTCGTCGCGTACATCGACTGCATCGAGATGTATGCGTTCACCGCGCCGGCAGACGCCGTCTCGAGCGCCGCGCCCTGGTCGTCGGTGACGATCCGCGCCCACACGTATGCGAGCAGACCAAAGCCGGCGTGACGCTCGGTCCAGAAGTCCGAGCCGCCCGCGTAGCCGGGGCTGCTCCACAGGCCCATCACGCGCGTCGCGATGTCCTCGGCGCTCTCGCGGAACCGATCGTCGCCGGTGAGCAAGTAGTGAATCGCGAGGTTCTGGTTGTAGTGATACTTCAGATCATCCGCGGCACCCGGGACGCCGATTCGCGTCGCCGCGTCGGTGCCGGTGATCCGGCTGCGATAGATCGCGGTCTCGCGATAGGCAGATGAGAGCGTCGACTGATCGCCGCGGCGAGCGTAGCCGCGATAGAGCGCGGTGCCGCGATCGTAGAGCCAGACGTCCTTGGTCGTCTGCAGCGACAGGAAGTTGTCGATGCCGTAGCTCGCGTAGTTGCAGACCTTGTCGAACGCGTCGAGGTTCGTGCCCTCGACCGATGCCTCGGTGACCTGCGGACCGGTGATGCCGCTCGCGGAGAGCCAGGTCGCCGGGAGGCGCGCCCAGACCTTGGGGCCCTGCGTGCCGTCGGCGGTGACGAGCGTGGTGGTCACCGCGACCATCGACAGGGTAGCGGTCGTCGGGTTCTCGCCGACACGCAGCGTGAGGATCTTGCCGGCAGTGATCGTCGTGTCGATCTGGATCTGCACGCTGCGGATGCTGCCGTCGGGATAAATCGCGAGCTCGCGGCGCGCCGCGGGGAGCTCGGTGGTGCCCGACATCACGCGGATCTGATCCGGATCGAGCAGCCGACCCTTCGGCAATGGCAGCGCGAAGTTCACGCGCTGCGTGCCGCTGATGCCGGAGGCCGGCTGCAGCGTCACGTCGACGGTGGAGCCGGTAGTCGGCGTCGGCGTCGGCGTCGGGTCCGGCGTCGAGCTGGTGACGATCACGAGCTCGGGCTTCTCCGTCGATTCACGCGAGTGATAGGTCGAGCCGTCGGTGGAACCGCCGCTCAAGACAAAGTCGTAGGTGCCGTTCACAGTGACCACGGT
>JAYUYE010000106.1:0-2120 GCA_043752985.1 Myxococcales bacterium | reverse complement strand
CGCTGACGGAGCTCGCCCACTCGCTCACGTCGCTGCACCGGATCGAGACGCTCGTGATCGCCGAGGATCTCGGAGCTCCCGGCGCCTGCGACCGCGTCGCGGCGCAAACGCGGGACCTCGATGTCGGCTTGCTCGTCGCTGCGGCGGGGTTCGGCACGTCGGGGCCGTTTCTGGAGACACCGATCGCGGACGAGCTCGCCATGATCGACGTCAACTGTCGCGCGGTCGCGGAGCTCTGCCATCACTTCGGTGGTCGGTTCGCCCGGCAACAGCGAGGAGGCTTGATCCTGATGAGCTCGTTGCTCGCGTTCCAGGGTGTTCCGCGTGCCGCGAACTACGCCGCGACCAAGGCCTACGTCCAGTCACTCGCCGAAGGGCTGCGCGCCGAGCTCGCACCGCAGGGTGTCGATGTTCTCGCGTCGGCGCCCGGGCCGATCCACACGGGGTTCGCTCGCCGTGCCGCGATGCAGATGAGCATGGGCCAGCCCCCTGCGGTGGTTGCCCGCGCGACCTTGCGTGCACTCGGCCGTCGGAGCGTCGTGCGCCCGGGCTGGCTGTCGAAGCTCCTCGAGGCGTCGCTCATGTTCTTGCCGCGGTGGGGGCGGGTGAGGGTGATGGCACTCGTGATGCGCGGAATGACGCGTCACCGGCTGAATGTACCGAGCTGAGCCCGTAACCGGGCACTGAGGCCCCGTCGGAGATATAACCGGAGGGATGGAGCCGAAAATGGAGGCGGGCGGGCCCGGTTCGACCGCGGGGACCGACGCGACCCGGCCCGGCATGGAGGGGGAGAAGCACCCGACCCTTGCCGAGCTCAAGGATGCATCTCTACCGCACGTCCATAGCCACCTCCAGAGCTGTTCGATGTGTCGCTCGGTCATCTCGGCGACCGAGGGAGGGACCAGTCCGATCGAACTGGATCTGCCGAAGGGTCTCGTCAGCGAGAGCGCGTTCGTGTGGCCGGTGGATCCGATCGCGCGCGGCGGGATGGCGGAGATCTTCGCGGCGGAGGATCGGCGGCTCGGTCGCACGGTGATCTTGAAGTCGCCGCGCCAGGGCGACGATCTCGGCGCCGGCATGGCCGACATGTTCCAGCGCCGCGTCACGGCCGAGGCGCGGATCCTCGCGAAGCTCCAGCATCCGTCGATCGTCACGATCTACGAGATGGGCAAGGCGACCGTCGGGTTTCCGTTCTGCGTGCTCGAGCGCGTCGACGGAATTTCGCTGCGCGACCGGCTCGACGAGGTTGCGGAGCAGGAGAAGACGAGTGGCAAGCCGTGCACGCGCGAGCGGCTCGAGCTGCTGTCGAACCTCGTCTCGATCGCGGAGGCGCTCGCCTACGCCCACGAGCGACGCATCGTTCATCGTGACTGCACGCCGAACAACATCATCCTCGGCAAGCGTGGCGAGGCGACGCTGATCGACTATGGAATCGCGCGCGACCTCGACGCGCCGGGCGACTTCGATGCGAGCTCGCTCAACGATCAGCCGCCGTCGATGAGCGGTCGCATGGTGACGATCAGCGCCGGCACGCCGCCGTACCTGCCGCTCGAACAGAGCCAGGGTCGCCAGGCAGATCCGAGCTTCGACGTTTACAGCTTCGGCATCACGCTCTACGAGGTCGTCTCGGGCCTCACGCCGTTCGAGTGGAAGACCGTCGAAGGTCAGGGCGCGCGCAGCAAGCAACTCCACGCGTTCCTCGATTGGCTCAAGGCAGGAGACCCGGCGCCGCCGGCGATGCCGAAGGACATGGAGCTATCGGGGATCATCGCGCGCGCGATGACCCGCGATGCCGCGAGCCGGTTCACCGCGGATGAGCTCGTGCGCGCTCTCAAACAGTACCTGACCGGCGACCTCGTGTTCTCGCATCGCTATTCGAGGATCGGTCGGATGTCGCGATGGGCGCGGCGCAACAAGGCAGCGACGGTCGGCATCAGTGCGCTCGTCGCGTTCGCGGTCGCGGGCACGCTCGTCTATGGCTACCTGGCGAAGCAGGCACGCGAAGAGGCGGATCTGCGCGCGATGACCGCAGCGGCACAGGCGGATGCGAGTCAGAAGGAGCGCGTCGCCGATGTCGCCACGCGCGAAGCCGAAGAAGCCAAGGCACTCGCCGATCAGGC
>JAYUYE010000105.1:0-2123 GCA_043752985.1 Myxococcales bacterium | reverse complement strand
CGGGGTAGCGATTCGTCGGGTCATGCGACGACCGGTAGCGCAGGCTCGCCTGTCCCGCGCCGCCGAACGCGAGCATGCGGAAGCCGTCGTACTTGAGCTCGAACACCCACTCGTCCGACGTGAACGCGGCATCGGCGGTCTGGCACAGCATGGGCTCGAACGAGCCCGGTGCAATGTTGCGCTTCGGGAGTCCAAGCTTTTCGATCTCGGCGACGAGCTGCCGGTGCCGCGGTGCCGCGGCTGCGAGGTCCTCGATCGCGAGTCCGGAGAGTACGGAGACCGGCGACAGCGACCGGTGACCTGCGAGGAACTGCTCGGCGTGCTCGTCGCGCTTCTTGATCAGTAGCCACTCGTTCGAGCCGCGTCCGGACTGCTTTCCGCGCTTTCCCTTGCCCGTGTGCACGAGCGTGAACGCCCCGCGCAGCTTGTAGCCGTAGAGCTCGAACTTGATCTCGCCGTCGATCATGCCCTGCGCCGGATCGATCAGCGGGCGAAACAGGCCGCGGTCCCACGCGATCATCGCGCCCGCGCCGTAGTTGCCGTCCGGGATCACGGCCTCGAAGTGGACATACTCGAGCGGATGATTCTCGACCTTGACCGCGAGCCGCTTGTCGTCCGGATCCATCGACGGCTCCTTCGGCACGGCCCACGAGCACAGGACGCCATCGATCTCGAGCCGGAGGTCCCAGTGCATCCGCGTCGCGTCGTGCTGGTGCACCACGAACATCCGCGGCCCTCTCCCGACAGGGCCAGACGGTGGCGTGCTGGCCATCGGTTCAGGTGTGGCGCCCCCCGTGCGCTTGGCACGGTAGGCATCCAGTCCGACCTCCGGTTCGTCTTTAGGATCACTCACGGCAGCCCGCTACAATTATTCCATGCCCGCTCGTTCCATCGGCACGGCCACGATCTCGTTCGGTCTCGTCTCCATCCCGACGAAGCTCTACACGACCAACGAATCGTCAGGAGACATCCATTTCAACATGCTCCATGACGCCGATGGGGCTCGTTTGAAGCAGCAATACATCTGTACCAAGTGCAACGAGGTTGTCGACCGCGACCACACGGTCAAGGGGTACGAGCACGCCAAGGGACAGTACGTCGTGCTGTCGACCGACGAGCTCAAGGCGCTCGACGCTGTCGCTACGCAGACGATCGCGCTCGAGGAGTTCGTCCCGGCGAAGGCGGTCGACCCGCTGTACGTCGAGAAGAGCTACTACCTCGGTCCCGACAAGGGCGGCGAGCGCGCCTACAAGCTGATCCGCGACGCGATGCTCGAGACCGAGCTGGTCGGCATCGCCTCGTACTCCGCGCGCGGCAAGCAGTACATCGTGTGCGTGCGGCCGTTCGAGCAGGGCCTGATCATCCACCAGCTGCGCTACGCGCAGGAGGTCAAGCCGTGGAGCGAGGTGCCGATGCCGGACCTCCCGGACCTCAAGCCCGCCGAGCTCGGGCTCGCCAAGCAGATCATCCAGCAGATCGCGCACGAGACGTTCACTCCCGAGAAGTACAAGGACGAGGTCTCCGAGCGGATGATGGAGCTGATCAACAAGAAGGTCGAAGGCCAGGAGATCATCGCGACTCCCGAGGCGCCGGCCGGCAAGGTTATCGATCTCATGGAGGCGCTCAAGGCGAGCCTCGGCATGAGCAAGTCCGAGGACCGCAAGCCCGCGATCGCAGCGGAGTCGAAGGCGGCCGACGTCGCCGAGGCCGCGCCGAAGAAGAAACTAGCGGCGAAGAAGAAAGCCTAGAGGGTCTGGTTCGCGACCCAGTTCGCGCGGTGTCGCAGAATCCGGCGCGCGGGGATTGGCGGGACATTCTGATCACGCAGCACGCCGACGTGCGCCGGATGCTGCTGCGGCAGAAAGCAATCGTCGAAGGCGCGCTGCTGCTGCTCGTCCGCGCGTCGTGGTACGCGGACCTCGCGAATCACGCTACCGATCCGGGTGAGCGCGAGCGATCTACGATCGACGGTGGTGGTCGACTGGCAGTGGCTCGAGCTCGCAGCGGTTGCGCGCGAGGCACGCGCTGGACCACTTCCGCGTGGGCACGCCTCGCGCGACGCGGACCGATCAACTGGCGACGCTGTGCCGCGATGCCGAGGACTCGTACGCAAATCTCGATCC
>JAYUYE010000104.1:0-5512 GCA_043752985.1 Myxococcales bacterium | reverse complement strand
ATGCCCCGGAGTGCGCGCCCCCATGAGCCGAGGATCCGACCGCAAGCCAACCGCCGACCGGCCGGCCACGTGGCGTGCGCCGACCCGGCGGATGTTCGTGGCGATGATCGGTGCGACCGCCGCGGCCCTCGCGATTCGCGAACAGACCCCGGTCGAGCCGGAGCGGCCACGAAGCACGTGGACCGGCAAGACGCGCTGGATCGGTCACTGCTGACGATCCCGGTCATCTCGGGCCCAGGCGGCTAGACGATCGCCCAGATCGTGTATGTTTCGCGCCATGTCGGTTCGCCGCGTGATCTCGGTGCTGAGCGTGTTGCTGGTGGCGTCGGCGACGGTCGTCGTCGCTCAGCCGAAGAAGAATGCCCCCAAGGCGCCGGTCGCGCCGGCCAAGGATGCCGCGCCGGCCGCGGGCTCTGGCTCCGCGGCGCCGGCAGGCTCGGGCTCGGCCGAGGGCAGCGCCGTCGAGATGGTCGAGGATCCGCCGGCCGACATGGAAGGCACGAGCGAGGATCCGGACGCGCCGAAGACCGGCGATGGCTCGGCAGCCGTGATGGTCGACGTCCCCGAGAAACAGAAGACCTCCGGCTATCCGATCGAGGAAGTGTTCCGGCCGATCACGCTGCCGGCGAACATGTCCGAGATTTCGCTCGGCGCGATCGTTCCGGTCGATCCCTTCATCCCGACCGCGACCCTCCGCGCACGCTACGGCATCACACGTCAGGTCCAGCTCGGCCTGACCTACGTGCTCGCCGGCGTGTACGACGATCCGGGCACGGCGCAGGCGAAGACGAGCGTCCACCCGGGCAAGGCCGTCGGCCTCGATGTCACCGTGCTGGTGCAGGACTGGATCGGCATCCGGGTCGGTGTGCCGGTCTACATCGATCCCGTCGCGTTCGCGCTCCAGCTCGGCGCGCCGATGAAGTTCCGGTTCGCGGACGGCAAGCTCGCGCTCGGCGGTCTCGATGACCTCCTGACGATCCGGCTCTACGAGTTCCCGCCTTCGTTGACCTCCGAGCTCTCGAACGCGACCGGCGCCGACAATGCCGACAACAACTCGATCCAGTCCAAGGGCAACTTCCGGGTCAGCGCGTACGCGGTCTACCAGCAGAGCCCGAAGACGGCGCTGATCGGGCGCGTGGGTCTGACACTCGAAGACTTCTCTGGAACGCGCAGCGCCGGCGGCGGTGGCAGCACGACGTTCATCCGCGCGGGTATCCAGCACTCGCCCAAGAAGTTCCTCGACGTCGGCTTCTCGCTCGGCTGGGAAGACCTCAGCAAGGTCGGCGCGTTCGCGCCCCTCGGTTACCTGAACCTGCGTATCTGAAGCGGCTAGCGCGTTGCGCTGCCGCTGCCGGTCGCGCTGCCGCTGCCCTGCCCGGTCCTGCCGATCGGCGGATCCTCGGTGAGCCCACTGCGGGTCAGTACCTCGAGCTTGCGCACGCCGACGAGTTGGCCGTGAAGCGTGAACGTCGTGCACGACCACTTCCCCGTCGGGTCCGCGGGCATCAGCTGCGGCGGGAACTCGCTGCGGAACACGATGCCGTCGCCATCGCAGCGTAGCTCCTCCGGTGTGATCCGGGTCAGCTCCTTGCCGCGGTGCGACCACACGTGGACGACGCCTTCCTTGATCCCGCCGGGCTCACGCAGCAACGAGCCGCAGCGCAGAGCGTCGAGCTGGTTGGCACGCACGGTGTGCTTGCTCGCCGGCATGCACTCGTAGGATCCGCGCGTGCCGTGACCGATCGCGGTCTCCGGCATCGCGAGCGGAGCGGGCGGGATGAACGCGCGGCCGTACCAGACGGCGCCGAGCAGCGCTCCACTGGTACCGACCGTCAGCAGCACACCCGACGGGGACAGCACCTGTCTGACCGAGAACGACAACAGCGCCGTGGCGGTCGGCGTGGCGAGCGCGGCGATCACGAGACCGGTGAGGTGGTCGACGCCGCCGACCAGCGGCAACAGGACGTTGAGCACGCCGAACATCGCGAACCCGTACATCGCGGCGGCGAGCATTCGCCGCTCCATGATGAAGTTGTCGAACACCAGATCCATCGTCGACACGACCGCGCAGATCAGCAGCAGCGGCGCCATCCACCAGTTCCACGACGACAGCGACCAGGTCGCACTCGATGCGTAGAGCGGAGTCAGGAAGAAGAACATCTGCTGGTAGAACTGCTTGATGATGTAGTTCGTGACAACGCGGACGCCCTTGCGGCCGATGCTTTCCTGATCGCTGCGGTTCGTCGGTCCGACAATGAAGCGCAGCGCAACGAACATCACGAGCCACGACGCGAACAAGGCCATCATCACCTTGTCCGCGTGCGCGAGACCGGCGCGCGCGAACAGCATCACGCCGATACCGAAGAACAGCGCGAAGAACGAGTGGAACCACCACAGCCGGCGCAGGATCCGCTTCAGCGGGCCCGGTGGGGGCGCCGCATCGGCAAGAGGCGCGGCAGGCTCGACGGACTTCCCCACGCGCCGAGTCTAGCCGATCGCAACCTGCGCACCGTGCGCCGTCTGCGTACGCATGCGCAACTTCGCGGCGACCTCACGGCGGTTGCAAGTACCAGGCACCTGGCGCGATCACGACCGGCTCGGCACCGGCGAGCTGCGCGACCTTCGCGCCGTCGATCGAACGGCGCGGGACCGACGCGGCGTAGATCCGGTGTCCGTCCGGAAGCGGCGGCAGCGCTTCCACGCCGCGCGGCGGCTTGACAGCCGTGCAGCCCGAGTACCACATGATCTGCGGTACGGCGCGCGCGATCACGGCGCATGGTCGGCCCGCTGCGTCGGCGCGGATCGCACGACCGCTCGCGACGACCTCGGCGAGTCCGCGCTGGAGATGGTGCTGGACCGGCACGATCGCGATCAGCATGCCGAGCCAGCCGGCGACGACCGTGATCGCAGCGATCCGGGTCGCACGGCGCTCGAGGCCCGGCCGTGCAGCGATCACCCGAGAGATCGCGTCCACGCCGAGCACGACGAGGAGGATGATCGCCAGGAAGATGAACCGCGCATTCGCGTGGCTGACGAGGCCGATCACGACGAACTGACCGAGCGCGACGATCGCGAGGAACCGGGCGCGCCGCCGCTGCACCGGTGGTCGCGCGATGCCGAGCAGCCCGGCGATCGCAACCGGTGCAGCGAGCACGCCGTGGTAGCGGAGCGGGTTTTCGATCAGATAGATCACGAGGCCGTGGCCGACGTAGCGGCGGCCGGCGACCTCGCCGGCGAGCGTGAGAATCCCGGCGAAGGAGCCCGTCATCCGGTGCGAGTAGACGAGGAACGGAAAAAGCAACGCGGCAAGCAGCGCCGCCGTGACGAGGACTGGCCCTGGCCGCGCGAGAACCGCGCGCCACCAAACCGCGCACGCTGCGATCACGAGGATCGCGACCGTCGGCGCGCTGCCGTAGCGCATGTAGAACGCAGCCGCGAGCAGCGGCGCAACGAGCACCAGACGGTAGCGGGGACCGCTCGCTCGATCGAGCTCTCCGATCACGAGAGCGATCGCCCCGAGCAGACACATCGTCGACGGTAGATCGGTGAGGAGCGCGGGTCCGCGCAACACGAACGTGTGCGTCCCCGCGATGATCGCCGCCGCCCACGCACCGACCCACGTCCCGAGCGTTCGCCCGACGGCGTAGACCGCCGGGATCAGAAGGCACGCGACGATCGCACTCGGAATCCGCAACGCCAGCTCGCTGTCACCGAGTCCGGCGCCGAGCCGCGCGAACGCGACGAAGCCGAGCGGCCGGTACAGCCAGCCGCCACCGCGCCCGCGCGCGAGGAGCGCGTACGCTGCCTCGTCGCCGGTCAGCGGACACGCCATCCACCACATCAGGCCGATGCAGCTGCACCAGACCACGAGCGCCGCGAGAACCAGCTGACGTGGTGTGATCGATGCGAGCACGCGCCGTGTCGAGCAACGGATGTGCCACCCTCGATCACGGCGTGGGGACCCACCGCAGCCGCGACCTCTCAGGCATTTCGAACGGGCGTGACATCGCAGTCGCGCGACGTGCGGATGTCACGCGAACCGGCAGCCTACGTCGCGTTCGCGATCACTTCGCGGAACCGCTCGAGTGCGAGCTCGAGGCGCGGCAACGCCGGACCGAACGAGAACCGCAGATGGCGACGGAACCGCGACGTCCGACCACCGCGACGCTTGCCCGGATCGACGTCGAAGAACTCGCCGGGGACGGTGATGACGTTCTTGTCGAGTGCCGCGCGGAAGAAGCTCATGCCGTCGCTGATCGACGGCGGCAGGTTCCGCGCGGACGCCCACACGTAGAACGTGCCCTCGGGCGGCAGATCGATCTCGAAGCCGAGATCGCGAAGCCCGTTGAGCAGCTTGCCGCGCTTCTTGCCGAACACGGTGTGGATCGCCTTGGTCTCGGCCATCGCGGCGGCCGGCGCGAGCAACTCGATCGCCTTGCGCTGGAGCGGACGCGAGCCGCCACCGTCGAGGAACGAGCCGGCGGAGACACAGCCTTCGATCACCTTCTTCGGTGCGACCGTCCAGGTCACGCGCCAGCCCGGATAGCGCCAGTTCTTCGTCAGGCCGTCGAGGATCACGACCGGATCGCGATCGACATCTTCGACGTACCGCGCGGCGGTCTCGATCGCGCCGTTCGCGACGAGGTCCGGGCGCCAGATGTAGTGCGAGTAGAACTCGTCGAAGATCAACGCGCAGTCGAGCTCGCGACCGACTGCGACCCACTCTGCGAGATCGCGGCCACCGATCACCTTGCCGGTCGGGTTGCTCGGATTGCTGGCGAGGATCGCGGCGAGACCGCGGCCGAGAATCTCGCGCCGCAGATCGGTCCCCGAGAATGCGTAGCCGCGCTCGGGCTCGAGCAAGATCGGGATCGGCGAGAACAACCGGAACACGCCGAGGAGCTCCTCGTAGGCCGTGTAGTCCGGCAGAAAGTGCCCGAGGTTGATGTTGCCGAGCGACGCAGCGACGCGCGTCAAGGCCGAGCGGCCACCACCGGAGATCGCGACGTTTTCGGCGGTGTACTTGCTGCCCATACCGCGGCGGAACAGGTCGTTGTAGTAGCTCGCGATCGCTTCGCGGAGCTCCCACAGGCCGGCGACCGGCGCGTATTCGTGATCGCCGTCGAGCACCCGCAGCTCGGAGATCCGCGGCGGCGCGCCCGGCAGTGCCTCGGCCTCGGGCATCCCCTGTCCGAGGTTGCACCAGTCATCCGACGAGGGTGAGTATCCGCGACGCTGCGCCTCGGTCGTCACGAAGATCACGCCAGTGCGCGGGACCTCGCGGAACGCCTGGAACGTGGGCGCGTCGCCCCCGCTCTGTGGTCCGGTGCCGGTCGTCGCGCGCGGAAACTGCGTCATGGCCCGACCCTATCGCCGGGCGCGTGCGAGCGCCAGGATCGGGCACCGTCACAGGCGTCGTGTGCTAGCGTGTCGCCGTGTCTGTCTGGCAGGGACTACCGGGCCAAGAGCGCGTCGTCGCTCAGCTTCGGCGCGCCATCGAGCGCGACCGGGT
>JAYUYE010000103.1:0-2125 GCA_043752985.1 Myxococcales bacterium | reverse complement strand
TCTGCATCAAGGTGCTCGGTGGCTCGCGCCGCCGGTACGCCACGATCGGCGACGTCATCATCGTCTCGATCCGTGAAGCGATTCCGGGTGCGAAGGTCAAGAAGGGCGAGGTCGCTCGCGCGGTCATCGTTCGCGTTCGCCGCGAGATCGCTCGCCCGGACGGCAGCTTCATCCGCTTCGACGGCAACTCGGCCGTCCTCATCACCAAAGAGAACGAGCCGATCGGAACCCGTATCTTCGGACCGGTCGCTCGCGAGCTGCGCGCCAAGCGGTTCATGAAGATCATCTCGCTGGCGCCGGAGGTTCTGTAGTCATGCGCGCTGCACACGTTCGTAAGGGCGACCAAGTTGTCGTGATCGCGGGCTCCAGCAAGGGCAAGCGCGGCAAGATTCTTCGCGTGATCGGTGATCGCGTCATCGTCGAGAAGGTCGCGATGGTCAAGCGCCACACCAAGGCGACGCAGAAGACGCCGCAGGGCGGCATCGTCGACAAGGAAGGCTCGATCCACATCTCCAACGTGCAGCTGTGGGACACCAAGACGTCTCGCGGCACCCGCACGAAGATCGCTGTCGACGGGGACAACAAGGCCCGCGTCGGTTCGAAGTCGGGAACCAAGTTCCCGAATCCCGGTATGGGCCAGTAGCCCGGTCCCGGGAAACAGAAAGAACACAAGACCATGGCGAACGAAGAAGACCAGGGCGGGGCCGACGAGGCCGCTGCTGCGAAGAAGAAAGAGCGGGCCGAAAAGGCCAAGGCCAAGGGCGAAGCCAAGGCCAAGAAGACTGCCGAGCCGGCAGGTCCCGCTCCCAAGTACAAGCGCGAGAAGATGCCCAAGCTGCGGGGCGTCTACGAGACGACCATCAAGCCCGCGATGATGAAGGAGTTCGGATACTCCACCGTCATGCAGGTGCCGCGCATCCTCAAGGTGACGGTCAACATGGGTCTCGGCAAAGCCAAGGACGAGCCCAAGATGATCGACAACGGTGTCGAGGAGCTCAAGACGATCACGGGTCAGTCGCCCGTCGTCTCGCGCGCCAAGAAGGACATCGCGGTCTTCAAGCTCCGCAAGGGCCAGAAGATCGGCGTCATGGTCACCCTCCGCCGCGAGCGGATGTGGGAGTTCCTCGACCGGCTCCTCAACATCGCGCTCCCCCGCGTTCGCGATTTCCGTGGCGTGTCGCCGCGTGGCTTCGATGGCCGCGGCAACTTCACCATGGGTGTGAAGGAGCAGATCATCTTCCCGGAGATCGAGTACGACAAGATCGACTCCATCAAGGGCATGAACATCAGCATCGTCACGACGGCGGACACCGACGCAGAGGGGCGCTCGCTCCTCAAGCACCTCGGAATGCCGTTCCGTCAGCCGGCGCCTGATTTCAACACGCCCGTCGGCACGCCGACGGCGACCCCAATCGAGACGGCCGCTACGACGGGAGCCGCGTAAGTCATGGCAAAGCTGGTTGATACCCTTCCCAAGAAGGTCAAGTTCAAGGTGCGTGCGAAGAACCGCTGCAAGCGTTGCGGCCGGTCGCGTGCATTCCTCCGTAAGTTCGAGATGTGCCGCCTATGCTTCCGTGAGCTGGCGTTGCGCGGCGACATCCCGGGCGTCATCAAGTCGAGCTGGTGAGGCGTTACCTATGTCGATGACTGATCCAATCGCTGATTTCCTCGCCCGCATCAAGAACGGGATCCGCGCCCGCAAGCAAGTGGTCGAGTGCCCGCGCTCGAACCTCAAGCTTCGGCTCGCCGAGATCCTCCGCGACGAGGGCTTTATCCAGGCCGTTACTTCGGCCGAAGACAACAAGCAGGGCATGCTCAAGCTCGCCCTCCGCTACGACGGGCGTAACTCGAACGCGGTCACCGGCATGCGCCGCGTGTCGCGCCCGGGCCAGCGCGCGTACGTCCCCGCCACCAAGGTGCCTCGGGTCCGCAACGGCCTCGGCATCGCCATCCTCTCCACGTCGCAGGGCGTGATGACCGACAAGGAAGCCCGTACCAAGGGCGTTGGCGGCGAAGTCCTCTGCGAGGTCTGGTGATCTATGTCGCGAATCGGACGTAAACCACTCGAGATTCCCAAGGGCGTCCAGGTGTCGATCACCAAGGACATCGTGACCACCAAGGGCCC
>JAYUYE010000102.1:0-12650 GCA_043752985.1 Myxococcales bacterium | reverse complement strand
ACCGCCAGTCGTTCATCAAGCTCGGCGAGGGCGACTACCAGCTGCCGTCGATCCAGCTGCTCAACTACGACTCGCTGTCGCAGAACACGATCGACAAGAGCGCGATGCTCGAGCTGTCAGCGAAGCTGACCCAGACCCTCGAGAACTACGGCGTCAAGGGCGATGTCGTCGCGATCCGTCCCGGCCCCGTCGTCACGATGTACGAGTTCGCGCCGGCGCCCGGCACGCGCGTCAACAAGATCGTCAACCTCACCGATGACCTCGCGCTCGCCCTCGAGGCACTGCGCGTTCGGATCGTTGCGCCGATCCCCGGCAAGGCGGCCGTCGGTATCGAGGTCCCGAACAAGAGCCGCGAGAAGGTCTTCATCAAGGAGATCCTTGCCGACGATATCTTCCGCAAGGGCCGCTACAAGCTGCCGATGGCACTCGGCAAGGACATCGAGGGCGCGCCGGCGGTCGTCGATCTCGCTCGCATGCCGCACCTCCTCGTCGCCGGTACGACGGGCTCCGGCAAGTCGGTTGCGGTCAACGCGATGATCTCGAGCCTGCTCTATCACTGCAGCCCCGAAGACGTCCGCATGATCATGATCGATCCGAAGATGCTCGAGCTCTCGATCTACGAGGGCATCCCGCACCTCCTGCTGCCGGTCGTCACGGATCCGAAGAAAGCGAACCTCGCGCTGCGCTGGGCCGTCGAGGAGATGGAGCGTCGCTACGACATGCTCGCCACGATGGGTGTGCGCGACATCTCGACCTACAACGAGAAGATCGGCAAGCAGCTCGCGAAGGTCGAGGCCGACAAGCTGCGCGCCGCGGCGGATGCCGCATCGGCCGCACTCGAGGACGACATCAACAAGGCCGTCGACTCCGACACGCCCGAGGAGGCCGACGCGCGCGCGAAGGTCACCTCGCCGCAGCACCGGCTGCCGTACATCGTCGTCGTGATCGACGAGTTCGCCGACCTGATGATGTGCGCCCCGAAGGAAGTCGAGACCAGCGTGGCTCGCATCGCTCAGAAGGCGCGCGCCGCCGGCATCCACCTGATTCTCGCGACCCAGCGTCCGTCGGTCGACGTGATCACCGGCCTGATCAAGGCGAACTTTCCGTCGCGCATCGCATTCCACGTCACGTCGAAGATCGACTCGCGCA
This sequence comes from Myxococcales bacterium, assembly GCA_043752985.1. Lineage (GTDB taxonomy): Bacteria > Myxococcota_A > Polyangia > Haliangiales > Haliangiaceae > JABFXX01. The sequence continues at coordinate 11,501 of JAYUYE010000102.1, read as the reverse complement.
CCATCCTCGATCAAAACGGTGCCGAGGCCCTGCTCGGCGCAGGCGACATGCTGTTCTCGGATCGCGGCGGCGCTCCGCAGCGCTTCCACGGCTGCTACGTCGACGAGGAAGAGATCCAGCGCGTCGTCACGTTCCTCAAGACCCAGGCGCGCCCGGTCTACAACCTCGACATCCTCAAGCCGCGCGACGAAGAGGGCGAAGGCGGCGGCGACATGGGCGGCGGCATGCCGGGCGGCAAGAGCGACGACGATATGTACGACAAGGCGCTCTACATCGTGACGACCACGCGCAACGCATCGATCTCGTGGGTCCAGCGCCAGCTCCGCATCGGGTACAACCGCGCCGCGCGGATCGTCGAGGAGATGGAGAAGCAGGGCGTCGTCAGCTCGCCGGACCACACGAACAAGCGCGAAGTCCTCGTCGCGGCCGCGTGACGCTCAAAGCAGCGGCGACAAGAGGCGCGCCGCCGACTGACCCAGCCGCTGCCCGAACGACTGCGCAGCCAGATCTTCGGCGCGAAGCTCGCGGCTCCCGGTGAGATCCGTTTCGAAGCTGTCCGCGAGGAGGCGATTCTCCGGCTCCCCGAACAGGATGGCGGCGAGCTCGAAGTCGAGCCGGAAGCTGCGGTTGTCGAAGTTCGCGGTGCCGACGATCGCGACGTCGTCGTCGCACAGCATCGTCTTCGCGTGGATGAACCGCGGCCCGTACTCGAAGATTCGCGCCTTCGCCTCGAGCAGCTCGGGGAAGTAGCTGCGCGCCGCGTAGTCGACGATGCGACTGTCGCCGCGCTTCGGCACGAGGACGCGCACATCGACGCCGCGCAGAGCCGCGGTGAGGAGCGCGGTGAGCAGCGCATCGTCGGGGACGAAGTACGGCGTGGTCAGCCAGATCCGGCTCGTCGCCTGGTTGATCGCGGTGAAGTAGACCTTGTGGAGCGCGAAGTCGGTGGCGTCGGGACCCGAACCCACGATCTGCACGAGGTGCGCGCCCGCGGTGACCGCCGGCGGCGCTGTGGCCACCGACACCTGGATCAACTCGTCGGCGACGTAGTACCAGTCCTCGAGGAACAGGCGCTGGATCGGCCACACCGCGGTTCCGGTGATGCGGAGGTGCGTGTCGCGCCAGCAGTCCTTCGAGAGCTCCGCGCTGTGCTGGTCCGAGACGTTCATCCCGCCCGTGAACCCGACGTGCCCGTCGCACACGACGATCTTGCGGTGGCTGCGGAAGTCGATGCGGCGGCGGCGGATCGTCCACAGGTGCACCGGGTTGAACCACGCGACGATCGCGCCGGCCTCGCGCAGCGGCCGCAGGAACTTCTTCGACAGGCGTGTCCCGGTGCCGTCGAGGATCACGCGCACCGTGACACCGGCTCGCGCGCGCTCGATCAGCGCGTCGCGCAGGCGCGTCCCGATCGTGTCGGCCTCCCAGATGTAGTACTCGACGTGGACATGGTGCTTCGCGGCCGCGATCGCCTCGAGCATCGCAGCGTAGGCTGGAGCTCCCTCGAAGTAGATCTCGACGGACTCCGCCTCGAGCGGAGGCGAACCGCCGACCGAGATCGAGACGTTGGCGAGCTGGTGGTGCTCCTCGTCGCGCTGGTGGAGCGCAGCCATGCCGCGCAGTGCCTCCTCGGCGAGCCGCTTGCTGGTGGAGTGCTTGCGCTTGCGCCGCTCGAGCCGCAGCGGACCGATCAGCAAATACACGAGGAACCCGAGCACCGGCAGGAACACCATCACCAGCAGCCACGCGATCGTCGATGCCGCCGGGCGGCGCTGCATGATGATGACGATCGCGTTGCCGATGAACCAGACAACGCCGACCCCCGTGTAGAGGATCCACCAGGTGCTCATGTCACCCGCTACTCCTCGACGACAGCCGGCGTGAGGCCCGGTGTCGCCCGCTTGCCGCGCAGCCGGAACAGACACTGCCGCGCCCAGGTGATCGACTGGCTCGCCACCTCGTCGCCCTCGACCTCCGGCATGGGCCGGATCTCGAGCTGATCGATCGCGACGCCCATGGTGTCGACGCACGCGATCGTTCGACACGCACACGCGCGCCCGTGCAGCTCGGCCGCGATCTCCTGCCAGCTCTCGAGATCGAAGCGCAGCGGCGCGTCGATCTTTGGCGCCTGCGGCCCGCCGTCGGGATCGGGATCGAACGCCCAGGGCGGATCATCGAGGCGCGGCGGACAGGCCTGGCCCGAGCGCTCGCACGCCTCGAGCGCTGCGATGAAGCGCCGCCGGATCGCCAGGTCCGCGACCGCGACCCGGAGCTGATCATCGGTGCCCGTGCTCGCCTCGAGCTCGGCGACCCGCCGCTCGCCGGTCGCTTCGGCGCCGCGGTCCGCGATCAACGCGCGCTGCAACTCGGGCTTGCCGTATGCCGGCTTGAAGACCGCGTCGTCAGCGAGCTCACCCAGCACCGGCTCGGCGGGGCCGGTGGGACGCGGCCGCGACGTGCCGCCGCTACATCCCAGGAATGCGAGCAACACCCAGACCGGTCTCATCCAGCACTAGGGTAACCAACGCCTGCCCGTGCTACCACCAGGCAAGTCAACGACTTCCGCGTATGAATCCCAGCACCACGCCGTGCGTCGAAGGAGCACGGTGCCTGTTGGGCACTCTGGAGAACGAGATATGGACCTCATCGGCCTCTTGACCAAGACGTTCCTCGGGTTCGCCAACCCGGCCCCCGCCCCCGTCCACCAGATCGTGACGATCCCGATGGTCGGCGCACCCACGGCCGTCGCCGCAGCGGCTCCCGCCTCGGCGGTCGAGGTCGTCGACAAGGTCCAGAAGTTCTACGGCAGCATCCAGCAGGTCAGCGCGAAGTTCCGCCAGGCCGTCACCTACGACACCTTCGGCAGCACGAAGACCAGCGACGGCACCGTCTTCATCCAGAAGCCCGGCAAGATGCGCTGGGACTACCTGGAGAAGAAGAAGACCAACATCGTCGTCAAGAAGAGCTTCATCTCGAACGGCTCGTACCTCTACATGGTCGAGCACGACAACAGGCAGGTGATGAAGAAGAACCTCGGCCAGGATCTGATGCCGGTCGCGGTGTCGTTCCTCTATGGCAAGGGTGACCTCAAGGCCGAGTTCACCGCGGAGCTCGACAAGAGCGGCAAGTACGGCTCGAAGGAGGACATCACCCTCAAGCTGACGCCGAAGAAGGCGTCGGCGCAGTACAAGAACCTCTACCTCGTCGTCGCGACGACGGATTTCCACGTCACCCAGTCGGTGATCATCGACTCGTCGAACAACGTGAACCACTTCCGGTTCTTCGCGCCCGACTTTCAGAAGCCGATCAAGGCGAGCTGGTTCGAGTTCGACGAGCGCAGCGTGAAGAATTACCGGATCATCGACGCCGATCAGCAGAAGGGCAGCGCCGCCGCGGGCACGCCGCTCGAGGGCCCGCCGTCGCTCACGCCGAAGACTCCTGCCCCCGCGCCGAAGAAGTGATGCGAGCACTCGCCGTCTCGCTCGCGGTGGTCCTCGCCCCGGGACTCGCCGCGGCGCAGACGCCGACCGAGGTACTAACAAGCGTCGATGCGACCTATGCCGGCGCAAAGCAGGTGTCGGCGAGCTTCACGCAGACCGTCGTCAACACCACGTTTGGCACGACCACGGTCAGCACCGGCGACGTCTATGTGCGGCCCGGCAAGATGCGCTGGGACTACAAGACGAAGAAGCAGGCGCTCGACAAGTCATTCATCTTCGACGGGACAACGCTCTGGGTCGTCGAGCCCGCGAACCGGCAAGTGCTGAAGCACACCGTGGTGTCTGGCACGATGCCGGCAGCGATCTCGTTTCTGACCGGGGGCGGCTCGCTGAGCAGGGAGTTCACCGCCAGCGCGCCGAAGGACAAGGGCCAGCTCGTGCCGGGTGCGTCGGTGGTCGTGCTGACGCCGAAGCAACCATCGGCACCGTACGCGCAGCTCGTCCTCGTGGTCGACCCGACGACCTGGACGGTCATGCGATCGATCGTGACCGAGCCGAGCGGCGCGTCGAACACGTTCGATTTCACCGCCGTGAACTTGAAGGCAAAACAGAGCGCAAGCATCTTCGCGTTCAACCCGCAGCGACTTCCGACCTACCGGATCGTCAGTGTTGCCTCGCCGAGTGCGCCGGCCCCGGCGACTGCCCCGAAGAACTAGCGCGCACGCCCTGCCGGGGCGGTACGATGGTCCTGACTCGGCGCCGCTTTGCCCACGTGCGGTGAAGCTCGAATCGCCGCTCGCTCGACACGGTCGCCTGCGCCGAAATCACGCCTGCGATTCCGGCCGCGCCGAGCGTGAGACCGCCGATCCACGGCATCCCGAAGATCGCGATCGCAGCGATCACGGCCATTACACCGAAGCCGACCAACCGCCGCCTCGCGCGACTACGGATCGCCGGCTCCGCGACCACGCGCGGCGGACTCAGGCGCACAGGATCGGCGAGTCGTGCATCGCACGCGGCGGCAGCGGCGAGGTCCGATCGCCACGTCGCGACTGTGCGGCGCACGGCCAGCAGCGTCTCGATCGCAGCGTCGCCCTCCCCGTCCGCGCGAAGCTCGTCGACGATCTCCGACGGTCGGCGATCGTGAAACGGCGTCCACGACAGCGCGTGACCATCACTGGTCAGGCAGGCGTCGCGGCAGCGTCGGATCCTGCGTCGGATCCGCCCGAGCGCCTCGCGTGCGCTGGACGCCTCGGAGGTCGCGCGCAATCCGAACGCCGAGCAGCTCTCGTGCGGCGCGAAGCTGCAGCGCACGTCGCGCAACGGCCCACGACCGGAGAGCCAGCGCCGGTAGAACAGGATCAGCCACGCGAGCACCCGCAGGATCAGAGGCACCCCGGATCGCAGCCGATGTCGCAACCGGGGAGCGAGATCAGGTCGAGGCACTGCATCAGCTGGCACGGCAGCTCGATCACGTCCATGGACCCGAGATAGTCGAACACGCCGCCTTCGCTCTTCGCTGTCGCTGGCACGAGGAAGCCGTTCGTCGGCGACCACCACACGAACAGTGGCTTCCTGCCTCGCCGCACGGCCGCGTACGCGGGGTGAAGGCCATCCGTCTCGGGATCGATCGTGTGCCCGCACAGCAGGTGGGCGCTCGGATGCGCGCGCAGGAGATCGGTCAGCGCGGCATCCGGGCACTCGCGGTTCAGAGCGAGCCAGCGGTCACGCGTGGCGATCAACGCGCGGCGGAACATCTCGATCACGCGGTCGTGTGTGCTGGCCCGGTAGGGAGTGGACTCGGCGAGTCCTGCGAGAGCGGCGAGTGCTTCATCGGCGGCATCGGCGGTCTGCGCGAGCGCGGCGAGCTGACTCGCGCCGCCGACCTGACGCGCCACCAGCTCGACCCGCTCGTGCACGAGCACCGACGCGTCGGGACCACCGAGCACGCCGTGATAGGTAAACTGCGCGGCCTGCCCCTGCGCACCGATGTGGGCCTCGATCAGCTCGAGGGTCGCGATGATCTGATCGTGTTGAATGCTGCCAAGCTGGGGCGGCATACGGCCGTGTCAACGGGCGGCCGCGTAGACTGCCGTGTCACTCGATAGACTCGAGCGTCAGTCGATGCCAGCTTCGCCGCGTGACGCACAAGTACGTGGACGCTGGCGGGCTGCGCTTCGCCTATCTCGAGGAAGGCACGGGGCCGCTCGTGGTCCTCGTCCACGGCTTCCCCGATTCCGCGCACACGTGGGACGCGACAATGACCGCGCTCGCGGCCGCCGGTTACCGCGCGATCGCGCCGTTCACGCGCGGCTATCACCCGACCGCGATCCCGAGCGACGGCGCGTACGATACCGATACGCTCGGCAACGACGTCGTCGCGCTGATCGATGCCCTCGGCGGCGGGCCGGCAATCGTCGTCGGCCACGACTGGGGCGCGAGTGCCGCCTATGCCGCGGCCGCGATCGCTCCCGACAAGGTGAAGCTGCTCGTCACGGTCGCGATCCCGCACCCGGCCGCGATCATCCCGACGCCGCGGCTCGCGTGGGTCATGCGGCACTTCGTGACGTTCCGCGGCAGCAAGGCGGCGGCAAAGCTCACCGCGAACGAGTTCGCGCTCGTCGACGAGCTGTACCGTCGGTGGTCGCCGGCGTGGAAGAACATCCCGGCGAGCGAGACCGCGAAGTTCAAGGCGATCCTCGCCGAGCCCGGCGTCGCAGAGGCCACGCTTGGCTACTACAAAGCGATGACGCTGCGGCTTCCCGCGTCGCTGCGCCGGCCGATCACGGTGCCGACCGTGTCGTTCGCCGGCGAGCATGACAACGTGTCACCACGAATGTACGAGAAGGCGCGCAAGCGATTCACGGCGTCGTACGAGGTCGTGCAGGTGCCCGGTGGACACTTCATGCACCGCGAGCATCCGACCGAGTTCATCACCGAGCTGGTCCGCGTCCTCGCCGATCACGCAGCGCGACCTGCCCGCCTGGCCACGTGAGCGGTATACGATCGCCGGAAGGGTGGTGAGCCGCCGCTGCTGATCTTCGTCAGCGACATTCATCTGACCGATCGCCTGCACGGCAACGCCGTCAGCGACGCTGACCAGTTCAACCGGTTCTGGGACCGGATCCAGCGGCGGCCGAGCTCTCGAAGCGGCGCGGCTACCGCTACGTGGTCAACGGCCACTCGCACGTCCCGTCGATGCAGCCGCTCGGCAAGATCGAGGGCAAGTCCGCGGTTTACTCCAGCACCGGGACGTGGCGAGCGGTGCACCAGACGGGGGGGTCGAGCGTGATCCGTTCCCGCCGTTGTCGGCCGGAGGTGGCGCGCACGTCCACAGCGCCGTCTCTTACCGGCGCGCTTGCGGCAGCAGCTGCGGAACGGGACCGGTCTTCATGCGGAGGCGCAGCCAGTGCTCCTGTGGCGGCTTCGATTCGAGGGAGGCCCGCGCCGCGGGGGACAGTCCGTGCTCCGCAAGCAGCGAGTCGATGACCTGGTCGAGCAAGACGTGATTCGTCATGACTGGATGCCCTCGGGGCGGCGGGGAGGAAGCGGTACGTTCATGCTGCGGTCCCACCACTGCTGGTCGCGAGCGATCGCCTCCGGACCGCGGCGGTCCTCGACGTTCTTCGACGGCCGGAACGGGTCCCAGCGCATCCCGCCCGTGATCAGCGTAAGCGCGGTGACATCGAGCTCCTCGGGATCGAGCGCGGGGAGCTGCTCGGTGACATCGATGTCGTCGAAGTCGCCGGCGTCGTCGAGTGCCCGGATGTCAACGGAGGTCTCGAGCGTGTCCATCGTTTCGTCCATGGTGAGAACACACTGCGGTTTTGGTGCCAGCAGCTAACCGTGCGAGTGCTGGAGGCGAGAAGTGCGGGTTTGCGACCTCCAGCCATCAGGGCTCGGTGCCCGTGCTCTCATGGCTATTGAATTCGCCAGTTTGCATTGCACTTGTAGTGCACGTTCATGGCGCGAAGAGCGCTAAGGTTTGGCGCAAGATGTCGATGTCTCCGCATCCGAAGCACAAGCCTGCCGGTCCCGTGGTCCTCGTGGTCATGGATGGCATCGGCCGGGGCGCCGGCGACGAAGCGGACGCGGTCGCCATCGCGTCGACCCCCACTCTCGATCGGTTGTGGGTCCCGGGTGCCCGCGCCGAGCTGCGTGCCCACGGCAAAGCGGTCGGTCTGCCGAGTGATGACGACATGGGCAACAGCGAGGTCGGTCACAACGCCCTCGGCGCCGGCAAGATCTACGCGCAGGGCGCCAAGCTCGTGAACGCCGCGATCGCGACCCGCGCGATGTTCGGTGGGACGACCTGGAGTGCGGTCCTCGAGCGCGGGATGCGCGGCGGTGCGATTCACTTCCTGGGCCTGCTGTCCGACGGCAACGTCCACTCACACATCGACCATCTGTTCGCGATGCTCGATGCCGCAGCGAAGACCGGCTGCAAGAAGCTCTACGTTCACGCGCTGATCGATGGCCGCGATGTTCCGCCGACCAGCGGCCTGGACTACATCGACCGCACGGAGCTGGTCCTCGCGAACCTCCGGGTGTCGGGGATCGACGCCCGGATCGTCTCGGGCGGCGGGCGCATGCGGATCACGATGGATCGCTACGAGGCCGACTGGTTGATGGTCGAACGCGGCTGGCACACGCACGTTCTCGCGGACCAGCGCGCGTTCACGTCGGCGACCGAGGCGATCCTGACCTACCGCGGGGAGAATCCCGGCATCGACGACCAGAACCTCCCGCCATTCAACATCAGCCCGCTCACGCCGATGGAAGACGGCGATGCGGTGGTGATGTTCAACTTCCGCGGCGATCGGGCGATCGAGATCTCGCGCGCATTCGACGACGTCGACTTCACGAAGTTCGACCGGGTGCGCCACCCCGACGTCATCTACGCCGGGATGATGGAGTACGACGGCGACCTTCACATCCCGAGGCGCTACCTCGTGACCCCGCCCGCGATCGAGCGGCCGATGGGCGAGCTCCTCGCGGCGGCGCACGTCTCGCAACTCGCGATCTCCGAGACCCAGAAGTACGGCCACGTGACCTACTTCTGGAACGGCAACCGCAGCGGCATGTTCGATGACAACACCGAGACCTACATCGAGATCCCCAGCGACAACCTCCCGTTCGAGCAACGGCCTTGGATGAAGGCGGCGGAGATCACGGACCGCCTGATCACGGAACTGCGGACCGGCCGACACCGGTTCGCACGGGTGAACTATGCGAACGGCGACATGGTCGGTCACACCGGCGCGTTCGATGCGACCGTGCTCGCGGTCGCGACGGTCGATCTGCAGCTGGCGCGGCTCGCGAAGGCGATCGCAGAACTCAAGGGAATCCTCGTGGTTACGGCAGACCACGGCAACGCCGAGGAGATGTTTCAACGCGACAAGCACGGCCGCGTCCAGCGCGACCAGGTCAGCGGTCAACCCGTGGTAAAGACAAGCCACTCGTTGAACGCCGTGCCATTCTTGATCGACGATTCGATGCGTGGTGACCGGTACGAGATCGATCCCGACCGGGCCCGTGCCGGGGGGATCGCCAATGTGACTGCGACGTGTCTCGAGCTGCTCGGCCTCGTCCCTCCGGACGATCTCGAGCCCTCGCTGCTGAGGTTCCGATGAGCACCACCACGAGCACCAAGGCACTGATCGGCGTCCTTCTCGCCGGCACGGTCGGCGTGATCATCTTCCTGTTCGTCCACGTCTCGTCGGACCCAGGCAGACCGATCTCGGTCGGCACCAGCACGGCAGCGGCCTGCTCGAAGGGGCAGAAGTGTCTGCCCGAGGTCAGCTACACGGACACCGATGGGCGCCACTACGCCGCAAAAGATCTGGCCGGCAAGGTCGTGGTCGTCAACTTCTGGGCGACCTGGTGCAAGCCGTGCCTCAAGGAGATTCCAGATCTGTCTCGCGTGTACGAGAAGTACAAGGACCAGGGCGTGATCATCCTGGGTGTCCTCACCGACAACCCGGACTCGAGCCAGCTGCTCAACTTCCAGTCCGATCACGAGATGACCTATCCAGTTGTCCGCTCGAACTCCGACATCATGGTGTCGTTCATGTATCCGGAGTCCCTGCCCACGACGTTCGTCTACGATCGCGGCGGCCGCGAGGTGTTCTCGCGGGTCGGCGCGGTGAGCGAGCAGGCGCTGGCCGAGGTACTCGCGCCGCTGATCGCACAGAAGCTCTAGAGCTGCTCTAGAACTCGCCCGACAGCACGAGCCCCGCGCCCGGCGGGCCCGAGGTCGTGGGCAGGATCGTCGGCGTGATCGCGAACTTCGCGTTGTAGCGGTCGACGGACTCGTCGAGGGTCTTGAAGTCGTACGCCGCACCACCGACGAACGCGATCGCCGAGAGTCCGAGCACGACGATCGCGCCGCCCTTGAGGTTCTTGCACTCCATGTACTCGAAGGTGTTGCAGCGGACCGTCTGCGAGTAGTTGAGAACGCCCCACGTCGCCAGCCCCGCCGCTGCCGCACGGACGCCGAGACCGATGGTCAGGTAGCGGCCGGCGTACCAGTGGCCGAGCGAGGGCGTGAACACCGCCGAGCCGAGCCCGACGAGCACGAGCCGAAGGTTGACGTCGCCTCCGTTCTGCTTCGCGAGCACGAACGCGGTGAGGAAGACGGCCGCCGACGCGCCGGTTCCGACACCGGAGATCACGACGGCGGTCTTCTTGTCCTTGCGCTCCGCATGGGCCGCCGGCACGACGAGTGCGAGCGCGACGAGCACGATGATGGCGCGCATCACAGGACCTGCGCGATCGTCTCGGAGGACGCGAACAGCCCGAACATCCCGCCGGTGTGGATGAACGCGACCGTCGAGCCAAACCGCTTCGGGTCCTTCCGAAGCTCGGTGACGAGGCCATGGAAGGCCTTCCCGGTGTACACCGGATCGAGGACGACGCCATCGCTGTGACAGAGGTCGCGGATGGTCGCGAGCTCCTCCGGCCGGCTCCTCGCGTAGCCAAGACCGACGTGACCGTCGAGCAGCTCGATGTCGTCGGGGGTGACATTCGCGCCGAGCTGCCAGCGCTCCTCGGCCTCGGCGCAGATCGCACCGATGGCGGCGACGAAGTACGCGCGGTCGTCGCAGACGTTGACGCCCGCGACCCGGATGCCGCGCTCGGCGAGCCGCATCAGCTTGGCGCCGAGGATCAGCCCCGCGCCGGTGCCGCCCGATCCGCAGGCGTAGACCACCGTGACCGGCTCCTCGGGCGACGCGATCCCGGCGAGGTCGGCCGCGAGCTCGCGCATCGCGCGGATGTAGCCCCAGCTCCCGAGTGCGTTCGAGCCGCCCTCGGGCACGATGTACGGGCGACCACCGGCGGCGCGGATTCGTTCGGCCTGCTCGGCGAGGAGACGGTTGCGGTCGCGCCACGCGGCGCGCGAGATCCACACGAGCTCCGCACCTACGAGCCGGTCGAGCAAGATGTTGCCCGTGGGTGCGGGCGGCGTGCTCGGGTCATCGGTGCGCAGGATCAGCACGCTCTTCATGCCGAGCTGCGCCGCCGCGAAGGCGGTCGCTCGTGCGTGGTTCGACTGCTCGCCGCCACACGTGATCACGTGGGTCGCCTCCTGCGATAGCGCCTCGGCCATCAGGTACTCGAGCTTGCGAACCTTGTTGCCCATCAGCTCGCTGCCGGTGTGATCGTCGCGCTTGAGCCACAGCCGGACCCCGAGGTCCGCGCCGTAGCGTAGCCAGTGGCCGCGCGTCGGCTGGTTCGCGAGAGGAACCCGCGGCGGCTCGCGGTCGTGCAGCGGCTGGAGCATTCCCGGGACTGTACGTCAGGGCGGCGCGGGTGGGCCGTCGCGATGCGGATCGAACGGACGGCGGGATCCGGCGGGTTCATGTCGCGTGTCCAAACACGGTAGCCTGAGCGTTGCGCATGTCTGACCGCGTCCCCACGGAGCTCCGCAGTGCGGCCATGGACTGGAAAGATCTGCTGCTGTTCGCCGCAGCATTCGGGATCGTCGTCGTCGGGCTCACTGCGTGGGCCGAGGTCGCGGGCGAACCGCCGCGCTGGATGACCAAGGTGGTGATCGTCGGC
>JAYUYE010000101.1:0-5518 GCA_043752985.1 Myxococcales bacterium | reverse complement strand
CGCCTCGGACTCCTTCGCTCGATTCTCCGCCGACGTGATCCGCTCGGAGACCACGGCATCCGCTTGCGCCGACTTCGCCTCGCGGCTCTTGGTCGACGTCGCCTCGCGCTCGAGGTTCGTCAGCTTGCCGAGCGCCTCATCGAGCTGGCGCTGCAGCGCACCCGCCCGACCGATCGCGAGATCCGCGGCATCGGCGCGGGCCGAGATGGCGTCGAGCTTGCGCTCTGCATCCGCTGCGCGTGCGGCGCCGTCCGCGAGCTTGTCGTGTGCGATGTCGAGATCTGCGATCTCGGCGCGTGCAGCGTGCAGCTCGGTCTCGATCGCAGCCCGCCCGTCGTCGGAGGTGCGCAGCTGGCCCTCGAGCTCCGTGACGCGGGCACGCAGCTGCTCGACCATCGCGGCACTCTGGGTCGCCGCCGCGGTGACCTCTTTGATCTTCGCCTGCACGGCTGCGAGCTCCGCGCGCTGGTCCTCGACGGCGGCCTGCGACGCCGTCTCGTTGACCGCGAGCCCACTCTCGAGATCCGTGATGCGCTCCTGCAGCGTGTCGACCTGAACCTCGGCCTCGACGAGCTTGTGCTCGGCCATCTCGGCCCGCTGCTGGAACACCTGCAGCTGGATCTTCGCCTGCTCGAGGTCGCGCTCCAGCTGCGTCTTGCGATCGACGAGCGCGAGCAACCCGGAGCGCTCCGCCGCGAGCTCGCGCTGCGTCGCCTCGAGCTTGGAGTTCAGCTCCTTCTCGCGCGCCTCGAGCTTGCCGGTCAGCTCCTTCTGGATCGTATCGAGCTTTGCGGTCAGCTCGGTCTGCGTCGCCTCGAGCTTGCCGGTCAGCTCCTTCTCCCGCGCCTCGAGCTTGCCGGTGAGGTCGGCCTGGATCTGAGCGACCCGTGCCTCGGCCTCGACCGCGCGCTGCTCGACGGCCTTGACCGATGCCAGTCCGTCGCGCAGCCGCGTCTCGGCCTCGTCGGTGCGGCGAACCGAGTCCGCGAGATCGCGGGTCTGCCCCTTGGCCTTCTGATCGGCATCGGCCGCGCGGCGGAGCGCCTCGGCGACATCCTTCGCCATCGCCTTGGCCATCGTGTCCGCGGCGCTCGCGCGCTGCTCGAAGTCGCTCGCCCGACGCTCCGCCTCGACGACGCGCTTCTCAGCGGTCCCGACCTTCGCGAGCGCCTCGTCACGATTCTGGTTCGCAGCGGCGATCGCGACGTCTGCGGTCGCGAGCTGGTCGAGCTTGCCCTGCAACGCACGCGCGCGCGTCTCGGCGTCGGCGTGCTTCGCGGTGATGTCGGCTACCTCGGTGCGCGCACCCGCGATCTTTGCATCCCCAGCCTTCGCCGCCTCGGTCGCCGTGACCAGCGCCGTCTCGAGCTCGACGAGTCGATCGCGCCGGGTCTCGAACTGACCCTGCATGTCGGCGAGCTCGGAGGCGATCTTCGCCGACCGTGCCTCTGCCGCCTGGAGGGGTGCGTCTCCCGCGCCGAGTCTCGTCTCGAGCTGTGCGACCCGCTCCAGAACCTTCGCGACGTCGTGCTCCGCGGCCTTCGCGCGACCTTCCGCATCGGTGACCGTCTGCTCGAGCTGCGCCGCGCGGGTCTCCGCCTTGGCCGCCTGCGCGGTCGCACCCGACAGGTTGCGCTCCGCGCCCTGCGCGCGAATCTGCGCCGCCGCGAGCTCTTTCTCGAGCCGCTCGACCTTGTGCGTCGTCGTGGTCAGCTGATCCGCGACCTGGAGCGACTTCGCATCGGGTCCCGCGGCAGCTGCCTTCAGCGTGGCAACCTCGCGCTCGAGCCGCGTGATCACGATGTCGGCCTCGGCGAGCTTCTCCGCTGCCTGCATGCCGACCGCGGTCTCGGCCATCATCTTGGCTTCGCGCGACTTCGAGCTCTCGAGCGTCGCGATCTCGATCTCCGCAGCGGAGGTGCGACGGAGCTCGTCGAGCTCGCCCCGCAGCTGCTGCGACTCGTGCATCAGCTCGCTCTGCGTGTGCTCGGCGCCGGAGACCTGCGCCAGAGCGTCATCGAGCTTGGCCTGGAGGCGCGCGACCTCGGCCACCATCTTCGTGGTCTCGACGTCGAGGTTCGACGACCAGTCTGCCCGCTCGCGCAGCTCGCGCTCGAGGATGCCGAGTTGCTCGCGCAGCTGCATCGCCTCCTCGCCGTGAACCTCCGCGGAGGGCATTGGGCGACCGCCACGATGAACCTCGCGCAGCGCATCGAGCTCGCCCTGCACGGCGGCAAGCGTGCGCTCGAGCATGGCGACGCTAGCGACGGCCTCGTCCTTGAGGCGCACGGCCTCGGCGTCGATCGAGCCCTGCATCGGCGAGAACTCGGGACGGATCGTCTCGCTGATCTTCGCCGCAGCGAGCTCCTGGTGGAGCTCGTTGACCCGCTTCGCGAACGCATCGCGCTCGTCCTCGACGGCCGCGCGGTTCTTGCGCTCGAGATCGAGCCACGTCGCGAGCGTGCCGTGCAGCCCCATCGGCGGCGGCAGCGTGCCGCTCGCGGGCACCAGCCGGATCATCAAGCTACCGACGAGGATGATCTCCCCGGTCGGCACCGGCGCGCGCTGCACCTTGTTCGGCCCGATGAAGATCCCGTTCGAGCTGCCGAGGTCCTCGACCCACAGCGTGCCCTGTTCGAGGAAGAACCGCGCATGCACGCGCGACACGCGCGGGTCCTGACTGCGGATCGCGCACTCGACGCCACGGCCCACCGTGATCGGTTCGTTTCCGAACGCGAACGATCGGTCGACGCCGTCAGCGTCGGAATAGACGAGGGTCGCCATTCCCTGGCCGCAAACCTATCACGATCGGGGGGTTAGGACCGAGATCAGGGCCTCCGCGGTGACCAAGGATCGCTCGGTATCGTCATCGAGCAGGACGATGTGCCCCATCTTGCGGCCCGGCGCCGGGGCGTCCTTGCCGTAGAGGTGGAGCCGCGCCTCGGGTCGCGCCAGCACGTGGTGCCACGGCGGGGAACCGTGAGCCCACAGATCGCCGATCAAATTGACCATCACGGCGCCGGTGAGCGCCCGCGGATCCCCGAGCGGCAAGCCGCAGACCGCGCGGATGTGCTGCTCGAACTGCGACGTGGCGCAGGCACCGTAGGTGTAGTGACCGCTGTTGTGCGTGCGCGGCGCGATCTCGTTGACGAGGAGCCGGCCGTCCGCGAGCTCGAACATCTCGACCGCCATCACCCCGACGTGACCGAGTGCCTCGGCCACCGCGACGGCGACGTCATGCGCGCGGGTGCGCTGCGCATCGACCATCGGTGCCGGTGCCCGTGTGGTGTGGAGGACGTGCCGGCGGTGGGCGTTCTCCGCGATCGGATAGATCTGGATCTCGCCGCCGAGGCCACGCGCCAGGATCACCGAGATCTCGCGCGTGAACTTCACGACCTCCTCGGCGACCGCGAGCTCTCCCCGCAATCGCGCGAGCTGCGCGACCGCATCGACGTCCGGATCCACGCGAACCTGGCCCTTACCGTCGTAGCCGGCGCGTCGGACCTTGAGGATCGCTGGGCGCCCGACCTTGGCGAGCGCTACTTCGAGCTCGTCCGGGTCGCCGACAGGTGCCCACGCCGCCTGCGGCATCCCGATCCGATCGAGGAACTCCTTCTGGACAAGGCGATCCTGGATCGTGCGCAGCACACTGGCGCCCGGCCGCACCGGCGCGATGGTCTCGAGCTCGGTGAGAATCGTTGCCGGGACGTGCTCGGTGTCGAGCGTGATCACGTCGACCTGCTTCGCGAGGTGGCGCGCCGCTTCGAGATCATCGAGTGCGCCGACGACAACACCATCCGAAACCTGGGCGGTCGGGCACCGCGCGCTCGGATCGAGCACGATGATCCGATACCCCATCTGGCGTGCCGTGACCGCCATCATCCGGCCGAGCTGTCCGCCGCCGAGCACACCGATCGTGGCGCCCGGGACGAGAGGAGTCATGGCGACCCTGGGAGCTTCTCGTCGAGCACGCGCTGCGTCTGCGCCTTGCGATACGCGTCGAGCGTTTCGGCGACCGCTGGATCATGAAGCGCGATGATCGCCGCCGCGAGCAGCGCCGCGTTGACCGCGCCGGCCTCGCCGATCGCGAGCGTGCCGACGGGGATCCCCTTGGGCATCTGTGCGATCGACAGCAACGAGTCGAGCCCCGACAGCGCCTTGCTCTGGACAGGGACGCCGAGCACGGGCAGCCGCGTCTTGGCGGCCGTCATCCCGGGCAGGTGAGCCGCACCACCGGCACCCGCGATGATCACCCAGATCCCGCGGCCCTCGGCCTCCTCGGCGTACTCGAACAACAGATCCGGCGTGCGATGCGCAGACACGATCTTCGATTCGTGCGGAACACCGAGCTGCGTCAGCACGTCCGACGCGTGCTTCATCGTCTCCCAGTCACTCGACGAGCCCATGATGATGCCGACACGTGCGTTCGTCATGACTCGCTCCTTCGCGGGCCGGCTGCGCGCAGCAACCGATCGCCGACAGCTTCGCCCAGCCCCGCCGCCGGAGGCAACGCGGCGATCACCACATCGACGCCCGCGGCATCGAGATCTCGCAGCGCCGCGTAGAGCTCGCGTGCCATGCCCGCGGCGTCATCGGGGAGCGCATGCGCGACGGCGTTCGATGGTGGCCACGCGGCGAACGCGGATGCGGGAGCGAGCACCGCGACCCGCCCGCGCGCCGCCGCGATCGCTGCCGGCACCTCGTGCGGGAGCACCGCGATCACCTGCGCGCGCGGCGCGTAGTGACTCGCGAGCGTACCGGGCGCCGCCGGCGCCGCGACATCCGCCGCCGCGAGCGGACCGATGATGGCCTCGATCGCCTCGCGCGCCAGGCCGCCGGGCCTCAGCAGCACCGCATGACCGCGCGATAGATCGACGATCGTCGACTCGACGCCGACCGCACACGCTCCCCCGTCGAGCACGTAGTCGACGTCGTCGCCGAGATCCGCGACCACGTGGTCGGCCGTGGTCGGGCTGACCGCGCCAAACCGGTTCGCGCTCGGAGCGGCGACACCACCGCCGAACGCGCGCAAAAGCTCCTGCGCCATCGGATGCGCGGGCACCCGCAGCCCGACGGTCTCGCTACCACCTGTCGTGGCGAGCGAGACGCGTGGACCGCGCGCGAGGATGATCGTCAGCGGCCCGGGCCACGCCGCCGCGGCGAGCGTGCGCGCGGACTCCGGCACGTCGATCGCCCAGTCGTCGAGCCGCGCATCGGGCGCGAGGTGAACGATCAGTGGATGGGCGCGGGGCCGGCCCTTCGTCGCGAAGATCCGCGCGACCGCGACATCGCTCGAGGCATCGGCGCCGAGCCCGTACACGGTCTCGGTCGGAAACGCGACGAGCCCGCCGGCGCGGAGCACGTTGGCTGCTGCCGCGATGTCAGAGCCGCGCTTCACCGCGCGAGTCTACTACTGCGGGGCAGCCGCGGCTCGCGTCGCGACCTTGCGTGCGATCTGGAGCGAACGATCCTTGAGCCAGCGGACCTTCTTCGACGGATCGGTGACCCGGACCTTGTA
>JAYUYE010000100.1:0-2128 GCA_043752985.1 Myxococcales bacterium | reverse complement strand
CTGCTCGGCCTCTACCTCTCGCATCGCCGGCTCGTCGCCCAGGTCGACCAGGTCGAGCAGGGCGTCACCGAGATCATCAACGGCAACCTCGACCGCACGTTCCGGCCCGTCGGACCCGAGCTCGACGGGCTGTCGAACGGCCTCAACGTCATGCTCGCCCGCCTGCTCGGTCGCCCCGAGCCCGGCGAGGAGGAGTTCGACGAGGAAGGCAATCCGATCATGCAGGGCCGCGTCGAGTTCGAGGAGGGCGAGGACAAGCCTGCCGTCGACCCGGATATCGCCGCGCTCGCGCAGGAGTCAGAGCCCGACTACTACAAGCGCGTCTACACCGAGTACGTGCAGGCGCGGAAGTCGACCGGAAATCCCGACGAGGTCTCGTTCGAGAACTTCATCGCGAAGCTCAAGGTCAACGAGGGCAAGCTCAAGGCGCAGTACCAATGCCAGCGGGTCCGCTTCCGCGTGATGACCAAGGACGGCAAGGTCTCGCTCAAGCCGGTACCGATTTTCGCGTGACCATGTTCACGCGTGGGATTTTCGCGTAGCGATGGCGATCCAGACCGGGCTCGTGCGGGTCACCGCCGACGGCAGCACACTGCTGACCGGCCGGCGCGTGGGGCTGCTCGTCAACCCGACGGCTGTCGACCCTGCGCTGCACCACGCGATCGATCTCCTGACCGCGCGCACGGACATGAAGGTCACGGCGCTGTTTGGCCCCGAGCACGGCGTGCGCGGCGATGCGCAGGACATGATCGAGGTCGACGAGGCGCGCGACATGCGCACCGGCCTCCCGGTGCACAGTCTCTACGGTGCGACCGAGGAGACGCTGACGCCGACCGCGGCGATGCTCGACGGGATCGACGTCCTCGTCTACGACGTCCAGGATATCGGTAGCCGCTATTACACGTTCGTGTGGACGATGGTGCTCGCGATGCGCGCGTGCGCGAAGGCGGGCAAGGGCTTCGTTGTCCTCGACCGGCCCAATCCGATCGGCGGCGAGCACATCGAAGGTCCGTCGATCGCACCGGGCTTCGAGTCGTTCGTTGGCCTCGTGTCGTGTCCGATCCGTCACGGGATGACCGCCGGTGAGATCGCACGCTGGCGGCACACCGTCGAGAAGCTCGACCTCGAGCTCGCGGTGATCAGCATGCGCGGCTGGCAGCGCGACATGCACTTCGACCACACCGGGCTGCCCTGGGTGATGCCGTCGCCGAACATGCCGACGGTCGATACCGCGCTCGTCTACCCGGGGATGTGCCTCGTCGAGGGCACCGAGCTGTCCGAGGGACGCGGTACGACGCGGCCGTTCGAGCTTGCCGGTGCGCCGTACCTCGACGGTCATCGGCTCGCCACGGACCTCACCGCGATGGACCTCCCGGGCGTGGCGTTCCGGCCGTGCGTGTTCACGCCGCAATTCCAGAAGCATGCGAAGCAGGCGTGCGGCGGTGTGCAGCTCCACGTGACGAACGTCGATACGTACCGGCCGTACCGGACCGGTGTCGCCTGCCTCAAGGCCGCCTTCGATCAGAGTCCGGCCGCATTCAAGTGGCGCGCGAAGGCCTACGAGTTCGTGGACAAGATTCCTGCCATCGATCTGCTCACGGGCTCGGCCGCGATCCGCGAGGGCATCGAGGCCGGCAAGACCCTCGACGAGCTCACCGCGCGCTGGCCTCGCGACGAGGGCGACTTCGCCGAAGAGCGCGCAGAATTCCTGCTCTACGAATGAGGGGGGCGACCGGTAAGGTCGTCGGGCTGTTCGGCGGCAGCTTCAATCCGCCGCACACAGCGCATCAGCTGGTCGCGCTCTACTGCCTCGAGACGCAGCCGATCGACGAGATCTGGTTCACGCCGGTCTACACCCACGTGTTCGGGAAGGACCTCGCGCCCTATGCCGATCGCGTGGCGATGTGCGAGCTCGCCATCGCGGCGCTCGGCCCGCGAGCTCGGGTATCGCGCGCCGAGGAGGACCTCGCCCAGCAGCCGGGATTCGCCGGCAGTCGTACGCTCGATCTGATCCACCGCCTGGCCGCAATCCACCCGACCTCGAGCTTCCGGCTGATCGTCGGCGCCGATATCCTCGCAGAGAGCGCGAAGTGGCATCGCTGGAACGATGTCGTCGCCGCCGCGCCGC
>JAYUYE010000099.1:0-2129 GCA_043752985.1 Myxococcales bacterium | reverse complement strand
GCGGTGCGTGAGAAGGTCCAGTTCCGCACGATGAACTTGCTCGATGATCCTGGGATCGACAGGCTCGGTTTGTTCGACGTGATCCTGTGCCGCAACGTGCTGATCTACTTCCGTGACGAGGTCATCCACCGCGTGCTCGACCGGCTGACGCGCTCGCTGGCTCCGGGCGGGCTTCTCAGCGTTGGAGTCTCCGAATCGCTGCTGCGGTTCGGAACGGCTCTCGCGTGCGAGGAGCGCGGCGGCGCCTTCTTCTATCGGAGCATGCAGTGAACCGCCGGCCGCGCGTCCTCGTTGTCGACGACTCCGCGTTCGCGCGGACCGTGCTGTCGCGGCTGTTGCGCGCGTCCGGCAAGATCGACGTCATCGGAACGGCGCGCGATGGCGCGGACGCTCTCGAGCGGATCAAGGCGCTGGATCCCGACATCATCACGCTCGACCTGACAATGCCCGGGATCGACGGCATCGGCGTGCTGCGTGCGCTCGACGGCGCCGCTCGTCCGCGCGTGGTGGTCGTCAGCATCTCCTCGGTCGACACCGAGCTCGGCGCCGAGGCGTTGAGCCTCGGAGCGATCGACATCGTCGCCAAGCCAACCGCGCTCGCGAGCGACCGTCTCCACGAGATCGAAGCGCACCTGACGGCGACGATCCTCGCGGCGGCTCTCGTGCAGGTCGTCGAGGCCGAGGACAGGGCAGTGCCGGAACCGCGGGTCGCGCACGCGCATCCGATCGAGCTCGTGATGCTCGGGACCTCGACCGGCGGACCGCAAGCATTGACCCGCCTCGTCTCCGCGCTGCCGCGCGACCTGGCGGCGCCCATGGTGATGGTCCTCCACATCCCGGCCGGCTACACCGAGGCGCTCGCCCAGCGCCTCGACAAGGTCGCGGCGATCCACGTGGTCGAGGCGCAGGACCACATGGTCCTCACGCCAGGTCTCGTGGTGCTCGCGCGTGGCGGGGCTCACGTCCGGGTCGAACGCCACGGCTCCCAGCTCCACGTCATCACGTCGCCGCTGCCGATTCGAGCGTTCACCCCGTCGGTCGACGAGCTGTTCCTCAGCGGTGCGAAGGCAGTCGGGGCTCGAGGTCTCGGTGTGGTACTGACCGGGATGGGCGACGACGGGCTTGAAGGATCACGTGCGATCGCCGCCGCGGGTGGGTTGCTCCTCGCCGAGGCCGCGTCAAGCTGCGTGGTCTATGGGATGCCCCGCTGCGTCGCGGAAGCAGGGATCGGGGCCGTGAGTGTTCCTCTTGAACACATGGCGAGAGAGATCGTCGAACGTGTCTGAAATGCGGCCACCGCGTCGTCCTGTGCTGTGGGTTGCGGACGACAGTCCGACCGAGCGCGCGATCACGATCCGGTCCCTCGGTTCGGGCTACACGTTCGTCGAGCTCAGCGATGGCTCCGAGGTCGTGGAGCGCCTGGTCGGCGGCGGTCCGCACCCCGATGCGCTACTGCTCGACTGGATGATGCCCGGAATGTCAGGGGACGAGGTGTGTCGCTTTCTGCGGGCGCAGCCGCACACGCAGGACCTGCCGATCATCATCGTCACCGCGTCACGCGTCGAGACACACGACATCGTCCAGGGCCTGTCCGTCGGCGCGAACGACTACATCTCCCGGCCGTTCGCTCCGGAGGAGCTGCGCGCGCGCGTCGAGACGGTCCTGCGAGCGAAGCAGCTCAACGACATCGCCTCGCGCGAGCGGATGCGACTGACCGCGATCAACCAGCTCGGCAAGCGGCTGTTCCAGGCTGCGGGCGTGCAACAGATTCTCGAGGAGCTCGCGCAGACCCTGACGAGCACGCTGTGCGACGGCTGCGGCGTGCTGCTGGTGCCGGGAGCCTATCCGTCCGCGTCGGTCGCGATCCATCACGGGCAAGCGTCCGCCGAGGAGCTCTCGGCGATCGCGAGCCTCGCCGATCCCGTGGTCATGGCGTTCGAGAGCTCCGAGGACGCGGCCCGTCAACTGCCGCCTGGCTACCAGAGCTACATCACGCGATTTGGCTTGCGCGGCCTCGCGATCCTGCCGTTCCCGATCCGAGCCCCGATCGAGGGCATCGTGACCGTGACGCGTGACGGCACGTCCTCGCCGCTCGCGCCGGACGACATCTCCGCCATTGAAACCTGCAT
>JAYUYE010000098.1:0-5527 GCA_043752985.1 Myxococcales bacterium | reverse complement strand
GGCTTCATGCCGCAGTCGTGCGGCTTCCAGAGCTGGCGCACGGTGCAGAGCGCCCTCGATTCGCTCGGCGAGCTGAGCGGTGTGCCGGAAGACCTTCGCGCGAAGCGAATCCCGGCGCTGCTCGAACGGTTCAAGCTGCTCGATGCCCGCTACAAGAAGGTCAAGGAGCTATCGGGCGGTATGACCCAGAAGCTCGGCCTGATCCAGGCGCTACTCCACGAGCCCAAGCTGCTCGTGCTCGACGAGCCCCTCGAGGGTCTCGATCCGCCGAGCCGAAATCTACTGAAGGCGATCATCCGCGAGCGGCAGAACGCCGGGACCACGGTGCTGTTCTCGTCGCACATCCTGTCGGACGTCAATGACGTCGCGGATCGGATCGGCATCCTCAACCGCGGCAAGATCGCGACGTCCGGATCGATCCGCGAGCTGGTGACGGACTTCGGCCTGCCACTCGAGCTCGAGATCGATCTCGCGACGCCCCCGGCCGACACGAGCTATCTCGCCGAGCTCGGCACGGCGACCGAGCGGCGCCCAGGCGAGTGGCGAATCGTGCTCGCCAAAGGCACGGCGCCCGATCCGGTGATCCACACCGCGATCGAACGAACCCTCGCGGGCGGCGGCAAGATCCGCAAGATCGGCCTCGTCGAGCCGAACCTCGACGAGTTGTTCGCCCAGTACATCGAGCGTGGTCATGCAACCTAGATCTCCGACGCAGCTGATGGTGCGCGACGAGCTGATCGGCTTCGCGAAGTCGAAGGTCATGCTCGTGCTGTGGGTCGTGCTGCCGCTGATCGCGATGGCCGGGTATCTGCTGCTTCCCGACGAGATCACCAACGCGCGCGGCATGGGCGGAATGTCCGCGACCGCGTTCGTCGGGTTTCTCATGTCGAGTGTCGCGGGCACTGTCGCCGCGCTGATGGTCGCGGTCGATATCGTCAGCGAGCGCAATCGCAAGGTCTACGAGCTGTTCGTGATCCGGCCGATGCGACGCGAGGTGATCATCCTCGCGAAGTTCATCGCGGTGTTCGCGTGCGTCAGCGTCGCGTGCGTCGTCTCGCTCGGCCTCGGCATCGCGGTCGATGCGATCCGCGGCAACGCACCTGGTTTCGACTACGACTTCCTGAAGTCGCTGCTCTCTCTCGTCGGCGTGGTCGCGATGTCGTGTAGCGTGGGCGTCGTCTTCGGGGTGATGTCGCGGACGATTCTCGTCGCCGTGATTCTGATCCTGTACGTCGGTCAGAACCTGACGATCGTGCCGATGCTGCCGGTCTACCTCGGCTGGCTACCGAACCAGTTCTGGCTCGTCATGCTGATCACCGCCGTGCTCACCGGCCTGCTCGTTCTCGGCGCGTGCGTGATGTTCCGGCGCGCCGAGCTGTAGGTCACTGCGCGAGCGCGGCGATCTCGGTCGCGGTCAGCGCGCGGCTATAATACCGAACGTCGTCGAGCTGGCCGACAAACAGGGCGGTCACGTTGTCGATGTCGATATCACAGCCGATCAAGAGTGAATCGCCGGCGTACGACGCGGTCAAGGTCGCTGTCGCACGCGCTGCACCATCGAAGTACGTCCGGACCTGGCGGCTCGCGTACGTCGCGGCGACGTGATGCCACAGCTCATCCGAGAACTGGCCCGCGCCCGTGCCGGTGCTCCCAGCAGTGACGAACTGCACGTTGCCGGTCGTCGTCTTGTACAGCTCGACCGAGTTCATGGACGTCATCGCGCCCATGTACGGCTTGCTGAACATCGTCTCGGTGGCCAGGTCCGTCGCGCGGAACCACAGGGCGACCGTGAAGCTCTGCGTCTCGAATTCGGGAGCGTTCGGCACCAGCAAGCACTGCGAACCGTTGAACGTCCCCACCTGGCCCCGGGAGCCGGCATCTGTACTCGGGCAGCCCCCGACGCAGCTCACCGTGCGGCCCTTGGCGACGTCGTCGGTCGTGCCCTCGAAGTTGATCAGGGCCTCGAGGCTCGGATCGGCGGGGCTGGCGTCCAGCGGTGCATCGAGGTCGCTCGCGTCGCCACGGGGATCGAAGCCGAACCGGCCGCAGCTCGCGAGCACCACCACGAGCATGACCGGCCGGACGAGGACCATCCGACCACGCTAGCACTCAGTTGACCGGTGGCGGTCCGTACGACAGCGCGATCCAGCTCCGCCGCGAACCGTCGCAGCGGTCCACCGAATACTCGTCCAGCGAGCTGGCTGCGAGCCTGTCGAGGCTGTGTAGCGAGGAGCGCGCAGTGGAAGCCGTCTTGGTTTGAAGCGTGGTCTGCATGATGCTCATCCTTTGTTCGGGCGTCGAGGGCGGGAAGTCTCGGGAGCGATCATCGCCTTGCCAAACGACATCCTGTTCGACTCCTGCAAGACCTCGGTCAAGGCCGAGGGCAAGGCGGCGCTCGAGTAGGTCGCGCAGGTCCTCGCCACCGTTCCCGATCCCGACTTCCTCGTCGCCGGCCACACCGATGATGTACCGATCAAGACCGCGCAGTTCGGCTCGAACTGGGAGCTCTCGACCGCGCGCGCCGTCGAGGTCGTGCGGTTCCTGATCACCAAGGGCATGAACGGCAAGGTCCTCGCCGCCGCCGGCTTCGCCGAGTTCGATCCGGTGATCGCGAACGACTCGACCGAGCACCGCGCGCAGAACCGCCGCATCGAGATCGTCCTGCAGCCGAACATCGGCGACCTGCCGTCGCTCGAAGACATCACGAAGTAGACGGCGTCGGCTCCGCGGTCCGCAGCAGCAGAAGATACTCGACGTTTCCTGCCGGACCCGTGATCGGTGATTCGACATCCTCGTGCGCGGTGAACCCGTGCGCCGCGGCCCAGGTCCGGATCTTGTCGACGGCGCCACGCCGCGCTGCCTCGTCCCGGACCACTCCGCCCTTCGCGATCAGCTCGCGGCCGACCTCGAACTGCGGCTTGACCAGTGCGACGAGTGGCTTGCCGAGCGGCGGCCGCAACAGCTCGGCGATCCGCGGCAACACGAGCGTCAGCGAGATGAACGACACGTCGATCACTGCGAGGTCACACGGCTCGGGCACCAGCGCGAGATCCATGTTGCGAACGTTCTCGCGCTCGAGCACCACGACCCGCGGGTCCTGGCGAATCGACCACGCGAGCTGGCCGTAACCCACGTCGATCGCATAGACCTTCGCCGCGCCGCGCTCGAGCAGCACGTGCGTGAAGCCGCCGGTCGATGCGCCGATGTCCAGAGCGGTCATGCCCTGCGGATCGATCCCGAACGCGTCGAGGCCCTTCACGAGCTTGAGCGCTCCGCGCGACACGTACGGATGGTCCTGCTCGCGCAGCGTGATCTCGACCGCCGGGTCGACGAGCGTCCCTGGCTTGGTCTCGGGCTGCCCCCGCACGAGCACGCCCCCCGTCATCACGAGTGACCGCGCCCGCTCCCGGCTCACGACGAGACCGCGATCCACGAGCACCTTGTCGAGTCGTTCGCGCACCATGGTCAGGTCCCGCGGGTGGCGACGAACACATCGTTCGTTCCGCGGCGATCCCACGATCTGTACAACCGGCAGCCGTCTGGCAACAGGCGCTCGGTCCGTCATCGAGCGCGGTGTTGACGTTCAGCACCCGTAACTGGTGCGCCTCACGCCGTCGCCCGTTCCTGCAGCTCGATCTCATCGGGATCACGGCGTTGGAGCCGCCCTGCCAAGATCGAGCACCCGTCCTTGACGAATAGTACGATCGTTCTATTATGGAGTCGTGGCCAAGGGAGAGGAGACCAGGCAGGCGATCCTCACCAAGGCATTCGAGCTCTCGAATGTCATCGGGGTCGCGGGCCTGTCGATTGGCCGGCTCGCCGAGTCGACCGGTCTCTCCAAGAGCGGGCTGTTCGCGCACTTCGGATCCAAGGAAGCGCTCGAGGTGGCTGTCGTCGAAGAAGCCTCCCGCGTCTTCGTCCAGGACGTCATGGTCCCAGCCCTTCGCCAGCCCCGCGGCGAGCCGCGTGTGCGCGCTCTGTTCGAGCGCTGGCTCGCGTGGGGGCAGCGGCCCGGTGGGTGTTTCTTCGTCGGCGCGACCACCGAGCTAGACGATCGTCCCGGCCTCCCGCGCGACGCTCTCGTCCAGGCCTCCAAGGACTGGATCGACGAGCTCATCAAGGCCGCTCGCATCGCGATCACCGAGGGCCACTTCCGCAAGGAGCTCGTCCCCGAACAATTCGCGTTCGAGGAGTACGGCATCATGCTCGGCGCTCACACCTTCATGAAGTTTCTCCGCGATCCGATGTCGCTCGACCGCGCACGCGAGGCCTTCGAACGCCTCGTTGCCACAGCCCGTCTCACCGTGCCGCGAGCTCGCTGAGCCCTCTCACCACCAGGAGGATCCCGTGACGCAGCCATCGACGCCGCTCAAAAATAGCACGACCGTTCGTTCTCTGAACGCGGTGCGTCTCACCCGGGCCGCGCTGCAAGCGGCCTTCATCGTGTCCGAGGATCTCGGCACGAGCATCGCCGAACGACTGTTCACTTCGCCGCGCCGTTACTCCCGGCCGCAACGAGAACGCGCGGTGCTGGCCAGCGGCCACCCGTCCACCATCCTGGTCACCCTCCGGTCGCCACGCTGGAACGGAGCGCGGACCAAGGTCGCCGCATGGCGCTGGGGCGTCGGCCCGACCGTCCTCCTCGTCCACGGCTGGGAAGGCCGAGGCTCGCAGCTCGGCGCGCTCGTCGAGCCGCTCGTCGCCGCCGGCCTGTCGGTCGTCACCTTCGACGCGCCTGCGCACGGCAACTCCCCCGGCAATCGCCTCTACCTCACCGATCACGCCGACGCGATCGTCGACGTTGCCGCGGCCATCGGCCCACTCCACGCGATCGTCGCCCACTCGTTCGGCTGCGCCGCGACGCTCCTCGCCCACTCACGCGGCGGCGTGGACGCTACCCGCAACGTCATGATCTCCCCGAACGTCCTGATCGATGACTCCTTCGAGCGGTTTGCGCGCCTGGTCGGCCTCGATGACGCCGAGCGCAGCCTGCTCGAGCACCAGATCGTCACCGCGACCGGCATGACACTCAAATCGCTCGCTCTCGAGCACGTCGCCACCCCGCGCGAGGCCGCCCTGCTCGCGATCCACGATCGCGACGATCGCGAGGTCCCGGTACACCACGCCGAGCGCCTGACCCAGGCGTGGCCGAGCTCTCGCCTCCTGGTCACCGAGGGTCTCGGCCATCGCCGCATCCTTCGCGACCGAGCCGTCCTCCGCGAGGTCGTGGAGGCCGTCCGCGAGGGCGTCCCGCGGCCCGCCTCGGATCTGGTCCGCGAGGTCGACCGTCTGGTCGATGCGCTCGACGGGGGTGCTTGACAGCCTCGGCCCTGGTTGATACCCATACCGCCGCCAGTCCTGGGGATTTAGCTCAGCTGGGAGAGCGCTAGAATCGCACTCTAGAGGTCAGGGGTTCGATCCCCCTAATCTCCACCAGGAAACGGAAAGGTCTCGCAGCGATGCGAGGCCTTTTTGTTTTTTCGGTGTGCGGCCAACGGTTCCCCGACTCTAGAGGTCCGCGTTCGAG